>JBJSXY010000159.1:0-5527 GCA_046086625.1 Pseudomonadota bacterium
CCAACATCTTCCGCGGTAATGTACCGCCCGCCCAAACAATCAATAAAAGAACCAAAGCTTCGAAAAAGAGCTTCTGATTTATCTTTTTTAGGATCAGCTAGAATGACCGCTTTGCCGCCCCCCAGATTAAGGCCAGCAACAGCTGCTTTATAAGTCATGCCTTTCGATAATCTCAAAACGTCTTCTAGGGCCTGCTGAGGGGATTCATAGTTCCACATTCGGCAGCCGCCCAGAGATGGCCCCAATTGAGTGTTGTGGATAGCCACGATGGATTTCAGACCGCTCACCGGATCCGTAAAAAAAACGACCTGCTCGTGTTCACCCTCGAAAATGGTTTCGACGTTAGCCATGCGGGCCCTCCAGAAAAAGGGCCACTCTACCAATGGGAAGGGTCGTGCAGCAAGTAAACACTGAACCAAAACGCACTTTAACGCTATTGGTCACGCTTGAGTTTAAGGTGACTCTTCACTAGACTCGCCCTGTGAATAAAAAGCAGCTTTATACCGCCGAAGATACTCAACATTTAAACCTGGCCGGTCCGGGGGAGTTTCCCTTTACTCGAGGAATCCACCCCTCCATGTATACCCAAAAGCCTTGGACCATGCGCCAATACGCTGGGTTTGGGGATGCGAAAAGCTCCAATGAACGCTATCGCTACCTTCTCTCGCGGGGAATCACGGGTTTGAGTATCGCTTTTGATCTCCCCACTCAAATGGGTTTCGATTCAGATCATCAGCTTGCTCAAGGTGAAGTGGGAAGAGTCGGAGTGGCTATTAGTTCACTCGAAGATATGGAAATCGTGTTGGACCAAATCCAGTTGGATCAAGTCAGCACTTCGATGACCCTCAATGCAACCGCAAGTATTTTGCTTTCTTTCTACCTTGCCGTTGCAGAAAAAAAAGGGACCGATAAGAAAAAGCTCAGAGGGACGATTCAAAACGATATTTTGAAAGAATACATAGCACGCGGAACGTATGTGTTTCCTCCCAAGCCTAGTTTAAAAATCACAACGGATATTTTTGAATATTGTAAAAACGAAGTTCCAGAATGGAACACCATTTCTATCAGCGGCTATCACATTAGAGAAGCTGGTTCCACTGCTGTCCAGGAAATTGCATTTACTTTGGCGGATGGACTTACCTACGTAGAAGCTGCTATCGCGCGAGGATTATCCATTGATGATTTCGCTCCTAGGCTTTCATTCTTTTTTAACGTTCATAACGATTTTTTTGAAGAAGTAGCAAAATTTCGAGCTGCGCGCCAACTGTGGGCTAAACTTATTCGAGAGAGATACCGACCCAAAAATCCTAAATCTCTTTTGCTACGATTTCATGCACAGACCGCCGGTAGCACTTTGATTCCTGTTCAAATTGATACCAACGTTGTGCGGGTTACACTCCAATGTTTGGCAGCTGTTTTAGGTGGAGCGCAATCTATTCATACCAATTCACGAGACGAAGCCTTGGGTTTACCGACCGAAGAGGCAGCTACGATAGCATTGCGAACTCAACAAGTAATCGCTAATGAAAGTGGTTTAGCAGATCTCATTGATCCTCTCGGCGGAAGTTATGCTCTGGAATTAATGACTGAGAATCTTGAGAAAGAAGCTTCCGCCCTCATTGAAGAAATGTATAAACGCGGTGGGGTGGTGAGTTGCATTGAACAGCAGTACCAACAGAATCTGATCCAGCAAGCTGCCTATGATTATCAAATGGATATTGAAAACAAGAAAAGACGAATTGTCGGACTAAACACTTATCAAGAAGGAAACTCTTCAACTCCCCCGCTTCTCAAAATTGATTCAAGCGTGGAGAGAGAACAAATTGCCCGACTTGAAAGTTATAAAAGCAGAAGAAATTTAAAAAAAGTTGAGGAATCGAAAACGGCTCTTATCCAAGCTGCTAAACAGGAGCAAAATTTAATGCCCTTCATTTTTCAATCTGTGAAAAACTCGGTAACCCTTGGAGAAATTGTAGGAGCCTTAGAATCGGTCTACGGTCGTTATCGACCTTAATGACTAAAACAAAGCTCCCCCCATCGTTTTATTTGCAAAGGGTTTTCGCAATAAGAAAATCGCCAACCCCATTAAGGTAATAAAGGGCAATAATATATCCGCGAGTGCAGACAGCCGAGTCGATTGATAAATGTGTAGTCGAGAAAAACCAAATGAGATCAGGCCAAAAAGACAAATAACGAGAGACCACTCAAATATAAACCTCCAAAACGGCTTAAAAGAAACCGATGCTTGGTGCTTTTTTAAATGTCTACCCAAAAGCCAGCTCAAGGTAGCAACGTAGAAAGCTATCCCCAGCGTTCCCGATAAAGCTAAACCATGAACTCCCCATATTTGAGAAAGTTTCACATAAACTGGAATAAAGATGAGCGTCGTCAGCGTTCCCCATAGAGAAGGTAACCAAGTAGTTTGGGTAGCATAGAATCCCCTCGAAAGAAGTATATGAAAAATCCAAAACACCACCCCTAACCCCATCAGTTGAAGTAGCTCAGCTGTTTCTTTGAGATCATCAGGAGTCAGCTTTCCTCCACCATAAATGAAATCTGTAATGGGAAGCGCATGAGTAAACATCAAGACTGCAGCGATAGGCCCTAACGCCCAAATTTTTTGTAATTCACGAATGAATGTTTGTCCAAAATCGTGATAATTCGCCTTGGCCCAGAGTTTTGAAAGATGGGGGTAACTCGCAATCCCAGCCGCTTGACCAATAATGGCAATAGGAATTCTCATTTCTGTTCTTGCGTAGCTCAACCGACTGACGGCTCCTGTTTTCATAAAACTGGCTAAATATTTAGAAATCCATTCATCGGCAACCACCAGTGAAAATGCCAACATGATAGGAATACTCATCCACAAATATTTCTTTAAAGCGGCACGACTTTCAGAGTCCCAATGAATTTTTGGAAGAATGGGATAACCCAGTTGCATAAGTCCCCATAATTGTAAAACGCCGTAAGAGAGAAAGGCTCCAAGCAGAACTCCTAAACTAAAAGAGGCAACTCCCATCTTGGGATACAAGAGCAATCCAATAAGAACAATACTCAAATTATAAATGAGCGGGGCGATAGCCGAATAAATAAAAACTCCATGAGTCTGTTGAACTCCATTCGCCATTCCTCCCCAAAAAAAGAAGAACTGAGCAGGAAGGATGAGCTGCATGAGTTGAGCTAGGCTCTGAATTTGCTCTGGAGAAAAACCGGGGGCTACCCAAGAAGCTAAGTTTTGCGAAAAAAACTGACACACGACTACCAGAAGCAACATCGCAGAGCCTAAAATCGTCGATAGGTTTTGATAAACTTTTTTTCCCGTTTGCTCGCTTCCTTCTCCAGCATAGGAGGCTAAAATGGGGATCAATGAAATATTCAAAGCTCCTGCTGCCATCAAATAATTCAGAAAATCGGGAATCGTAAATGAGGCCAAGTAAACATCGGCCATCTCACTCGCACCCACAGTTCGGGCCAACACCCACTCTCTTAAAAAACCCAAAATACGAGAGAGAAAAATACTGAGCACCATGAGCAAACTAGCTCGCTGAATTTTTTTTGAGGTGTCTTGCGTCAAGAGTAAAAACCCTTTTTTTTCTATATATTAGCCGTTAGCTCCCATGATTCGCAGCAAAAAACCGGTGCCGCAGATAGTTAATTTCTTAAGTGTGAACTAGCTCGATGATTTAGCCGAAAAGCATATGATGTCTTCCGAGTCTACATTTTCAGCTCGACTGGTCGTGATAGAGGGAAATGACAAAGGCAAAACCTTTCCTTTGAATCCTGGTTCCATCGTCGTAGGGCGAGTTAAATCAGATATTATTATTAGTGATCCCCGCATTTCTCGAGAGCATGTTCGACTGGAGTTTGACCCTCAAAACCAGAAACTTTTTTTTAACGATTTAAAAAGCCTAAATGGTTGCCAGATTAATGGCACCACTCTTCCTGCTGGAGAGTTAAAAGATGGAGATAAGATCCAAATAGGAAATACCATCCTCGATTGCCAAATGGGTTTTGCAGTAGAACTTACTTTCAACACTCGAAAAGAGCCCGTTCTGAAAACTGAGAAATTTGAAAATCCTTCGGAAGAGGCACCAAACTCCGAAAAAGAACCAACCCCCACTGTGATTAAAAAACCCCCAACCGCCGTTTCCAAAACTAAAAAGTCAATCCAGCTGGCAGTAATCAGCATGATCCTTCTTTTTGTGGCCCTCACTTTACTGAGATCAAAGTCCGAACCTAACGGTGTGAATCCGTCTCTCGATACCCAAAAAGAACTTTCGGCTATTCAAAAAGCAATCGAACAGGAACAGCTTCTTCAAGCTCTCAATATGGCTGTTGAGTTGCAAAAAAAGTTCCCAAACTATCCCGAACTTGAAGAAATCCTGGGTGATTTGTATGTTAAACAAAAAAAACTCGAACCGGCGATTCAAAATTATAAAGCTTCGATCGAACACCAGAATATTTCAAAAGCCATTCACTTCAAACTCACTCGAGCTTATTTGACAGCAGGTTTTCAAGCTCTCGCCACCGAACACTTAAAAATTATCGATAAATTGATCAAGGAATCTCCAAAAGAAAGGGAGCTATTTATAGAACTGGCAAGTCTCCTGTTAGAACATCCAGAACTCAACTCCTCTTTTGAGCGAGGAATTATTATTTCGAAAGCACTTCAAAACGAAATAGCGACTGATAGCACCCTTGGGTATCGTTTGGAAGGGTTGGTTTTGTCTCAAGCTAAAAAACTGAAAGAGGCCGAAGCCGTTTATGAAAAAGCACTCATGATTTCACCTAATGACCAAGAAGTACTTGAGCAACTCACTGCGACTAAACTGAATTTACAAGATATTAAAGGGGCTAAAGTCATTATTGATAAATGGCTTGCTCAAAACCCCAATGAAGTTCGAGCTCTTCTCGCATTTTCCTATATCAACTTTTATGAAAAGGATTATCTTGCGGCCGTTCCCAAACTCATGAGCGTTATTCATCTGCTTTCTAAAACACCTGAGGCACCACGACGACTGGAAGCTCTTCATCTTTTAGGCTTGGTTTACTGGGAACAAGGTCAGCGAACGGAAGCAGAATCCTATTTATCTCAGAGCTGCAAATTGGGATTTCAGGCAAGTTGTAATCACCAAGCTCTTCTCACTCAGGAATCCTCTTCGCCTACAAAGGTTCAATCACCAAATCCGCCATGATGGGAAGATGATCCGAAAGAACCATCCATTTTTTGCCTCTTAAACACGAAGCTTTCTTGATGTGAGCATGTCTAAAATAAATTCTATCTAATTGCAGGATGGGCAAGCGACTTGGAAAAGTTCGTGCGTGATTCTGATTTGAAGAAAAGAAAGCTTCTTGGACATTGAGCCGATGATGCAGTTCTTTTGTGATTCGTTGCCGCCAATCATTGAAGTCTCCAGCAATCAGGAGGGGGCTGCTGGGACCAATTGTTTTTTTTACATATTCAATAATCTCTTTCGTTTGAAACTTTCGCTCAAACTGGAATAACCCCAAATGAGCATTGACTGCG
>JBJSXY010000160.1:0-3444 GCA_046086625.1 Pseudomonadota bacterium
GAGCACGGCACTCAAGACCTCCTTCTCGATTCAAGACTTTCTTTAAGAGCTGTAAAAATTTATCTCGATGGGGCCTTAGGCAGCCGCGGAGCACTGCTCGATTCTCCTTATGACGACTCTCCAAAGAATCAAGGCATTCAGATCTGGAAAGAAAGCGAATTTGAAGAATTGGTTAGACTCATCGATAGCCATGGATTTCAAGTGGCAGTCCATGCCATTGGAAATCGTGCTAATGAAATTGCAGTTCGAGTTTTTGAGAAAGTTTGGGGAGAAAAAACCAAACTAAAAAGACCCCGAATTGAGCATGCGCAAGTATTATCGGAAGATCTCATTCGAAAAATGGGAAAGTTAGGCATTATTGCCTCCATGCAACCCGTCCACTGCTCATCTGATAGTTCCTGGGTAGTTGATCGCATTGGAAAAAAAAGAGCTCGCTTCTCTTACCCCTGGCGCACTCTCTTGGACACTCAGGTACCTCTTGCTTTTGGAACAGACTCCCCTATCGAAGACTTCACCCCCTGGCCGGGTCTTTTTTCATCGATTTCTCGTAGAAGCTTGAATTTAAGTGATGCAAACGCTTTTTTCCCAGAAGAAAAAATCAATCTGAAAGAAGCGCTTCTAGCTTTTTCGCAAGGAGCTGCTTACGCTTCTTTCCAAGAAACGATGCTTGGCAGTCTTGAACCCGGTAAATGGGCAGATTTTTTTGTGTCAGATAAGAATCTACGCGAACTTCTCCCTGAAGAGCTTCTTAAACAAGAAGTTCAAGCAACGTACTTCAGTGGCCGGCTTGTTTATACAAAGTGACTTCATGAGGAAAAACTCATAAACTCGGAGAGAAGGGTTTATGCAAAAAGTTCAAATCAAATATCGGTCACTGCCCTCGGATCTTCTATTTCTGGGGCTTTTGGGATCGGTTATTTACGCCCTCATCACTTTTGGTCAGGAATGGCAATCAGCTTTTAACCCTTCCGTGGAAATTGATTTGTCGCTTTCTTCAATTCCTAAGTATGCCTTGTTCTCTGCCCTGCGAGGGCTGAGTGCTTTTCTAGTTTCTCTTCTGTTTACGTTTGGTGTGGGATACTGGGCTGCGAAATCACCTCGAGCTGAGAAAATCATCGTTCCACTTCTAGATATTTTGCAAAGCATTCCAGTTCTTGGCTTCTTGCCTGGTCTCGTTCTCGCATTAGTTGCAATTTTTCCCACGACAAATGTAGGGCTCGAACTGGCTTCCATCATTATGATTTTCACAGGTCAAGTTTGGAATATGGCCTTTGGTTTTTACGCTTCTATCAAATCGCTTCCTAGCGATTTCGAGGAAGTTTCACGATTGGTGGGTTTAAACCCCTGGGAAAAATTGTGGAGAGTCGAAGTTCCCTTTGCCATGACGGATTTGATTTGGAATTGCCTCATGTCGCTCTCAGGTGGTTGGTTCTTTTTAATGGTTTGTGAAGCTTTTACTTTGGGAAACCAAAACTACCGCCTCCCCGGGTTAGGTGCTTACATGGCCGTAGCGATTCAAAACAATGATCTTTCATCGATTCTTTTGGGTATTGGCTCTATGGCGGGACTCATTATTGTCATGGACATGCTCATTTGGAGACCTATTCTTGCTTGGGCCCATCAATTCAGATTAGAAGACATTCCGGGCTTAACTCCTTCCGAACCCCTCATGAATAACTTGCTAAGAGAATCAGCCATTTTGAACTGGTTCACTCTTTACTTACGACGGAGAGCTCTTCGAAAGAAATTTCTTGAATCTGAACTCGTTGCGCCCATTCGAAAAACCCCTTGGTACTTAAAAGTTAACTTTTTTAAAATTTTCCAAAATGAATGGGCATCAAAAATAATCTCGGCTTCTACTATTTTATTTTTTACGCTTTTATTAATTCTAGGAACTGGAAAGTTAGTTGGCCATTTGGTTGCGGTTCCTGCGACGGATTGGACTTCCGTCTTAGAGGGCACTCTTTATACGTTCCTGAGAGTTTTTGGTGCCATCTTTTTGGGTTCTCTCTGGGCTGTTCCTACAGCGGTTTGGATTGGAACGAATGGGAGACGACTTCGAATAGCCCAGCCTATTATTCAAATTCTTGCTTCTTTTCCAGCTCCCATGCTCTACCCCCTTGCTCTAGGTCTTTTTCTTTGGGCAAAAATTCCATTCTCAGTAGGATCTATGCTCCTTCTGCTTTTAGGAATCCAATGGTATATCCTTTTCAACGTTTTGGCTGGAGCCATGAGAATTCCGCAGGAGCTGGACGAAGCTTTAAAAGTAATTGGCTCAAGTCGAAGAAAAAAATGGGTCAAACTCTATTTACCAAGTGTTTTTCCTTCTTTGGTATCCGGGTGGGTGTCTGCAGCGGGCGGAGCATGGAATGCAAGCATTGTAGCTGAATATCTTTACTATGAAGGGCAACTGATGAGCACTCCCGGTTTGGGATCTCTTATTAGCCAAGCAGCTTTTTCAAAGAACTTTACTTTGCTTGCCGCTAGTTTGACTGTCATGGTTGCAGTTGTAGTAGTTTTAAATAGAACTCTATGGGCAAAAGTTTATCATTTAGCCCAGACACGCTACCGATTAGATTTGTATTGAGGAGAATTTTATGCCGGAAGCCTCGTTAATTGAATTAAAGAAGGTTTCAAAAACTTTTTCTTTAGAATCGGGAAATCAAATCAGAGTTCTCGATAAAATTGATTTAGCTCTTTACCCAGGAGAAATCGTAGCGCTCTTAGGTCCCTCGGGTTCGGGTAAATCTACTTGTATGAGAATCATGGCTGGACTTATGGAAAAAACCAGTGGCGAGGTTTTGGTAAATGGTAGTCCATCCCAAGGGGCTAATCAAAATGTGGCCCTTGTTTTTCAGTCTTTTGCACTTTTTCCTTGGGAAACTGTTTTTGAAAATATTGCATTAGCTCTGGAACCTTTAAGTCTTTCTTCCGAGGAAGTTAAAAAACGAGTTAAAAAAGTGATCGATATGGTGGGACTTGAGGGTTTTGAAGAAGCTTATCCCCGAGAGCTTTCGGGAGGAATGAAGCAACGAGTAGGTATTGCTCGAGCCTTGGTCATGGAGCGCGCCGTTTTGTTGCTGGATGAACCTTTCAGTGCTTTGGATATCCTTACGGCCGATTCATTACGAAATGAAATTGTTGAAATTTTCCAAAGCCAACAAACAGCCACTCGAGGCGTTTTAGTAGTTACTCATCACATTCATGAAGCCGTTAATATGGCCCATCGAATTTTGGTGATGGGGGTTAATCCTGGACACATTCGGGGCCAAGTCATCAATGATTTACCCTACCCGCGAAATGAAAGTTCTCAGGCCTTTTCTCAAATGGTCGACCGAGTTCACTCTTTGGTTACCGAAACCTTAATGCCTGACGTGCCGAAAGTTGGTTTAGAAACAACTGAAACAGCGACTCGAGAAGCTTCTTGGCGAGTTTTGCCTAATG
>JBJSXY010000161.1:0-2858 GCA_046086625.1 Pseudomonadota bacterium
AGATCTTTTTCCTGAGTTTTTCTCAGCTCATTGACCGTTTCACGGGCCAATTCCGCAAGAGCCTCGACGCCTTCGTCCCGTGACAGGAGTAGGCCCACCACTTTATTGGTGCACTCATGCTTTCTGCCTTTTTCGATGAGTTTTAAGTTGCCTCGGTCATCGGCAAAAAACACATCAATGGCAAACCATTTACCAATCACTTCACGTAACTTTCTAATCACGTGTATATGTGCAAATTCATCCCAATTAATCATAGAACCTCCCAATCAAAAAAAACGGTTACGGCCCATTTCGCTTTCTTGCGGGAACTCTGTGTACTTCCTGTACGACTCTTTACTTGAGGGGCGAGCTGTCTGCTTTTTCAACGTCCAACAAATAACAGTGTACAGAAATTAACACGCAGTGTCAATGGGGCGGTGCTTAGAAGCCAGACATTTATTGTGAAGAAATTTTCACAATTCTGATTGATACAAAATATCAGAGAGATATTTGCCTGTTTGTGGCAATTTTTTTTGCGCCAATTCTTTAGGGGTGCCCACGGCAACCACAGTTCCCCCTCCTGATCCACCGTCTGGTCCGAGATCAATCAGATAATCAGAAGCGCAAATAAGTTGTAAGTTGTGTTCAATCACAATGACCGAATGTCCATGGCTCACTAGCCTTCGCAAGACACCAATCAACTTAGAGATTTCGTGAAAATGAAGTCCCGTTGTGGGTTCATCCAAAATAAAGAGTGTTGAGCCCGTAGAGCTGGAAGCTTGACTGAGTTCTCTCGCAATTTTTAAGCGCTGAGCTTCACCTCCAGAGAGAGAAAAACCTGGTTGACCCAACTGAAGGTAGCCAAGACCTACTTCTCTTAATAAAGCAAGCTTAGTACGAAGGCTCGTAATTCCAATGAAAAACTCATAGGCCTCGTCGATGGTCATTCGAAGAACATCATCAATATTTCTATTCCGGTATCTAATAGCTAAAATAGATTTTTTAAATCTCTTACCATCGCAAGTCGCGCAGGAAACCCACACATCTTCCATAAAAACCATGTCAATCTTAACTCGGCCCTCTCCATCACAAGTTTCACATCGACCTGAAGCTACATTGAAAGAAAAGTGTCCAGGACCAAACTTTTTTCTTTGGGCGTCAGGAGTGTGAGCAAAGAGTGAGCGAATTTCATCGTAACCTTTAATAAATGTTATCGGGTTAGAACGTGAGGATTTCCCAATCGGGCTTTGATCTACCAATTCGACCCCCGAAAGGTGTTCAAATCCACTGATCGATTCAAATTTAGCGATTTTATCGCTTTTACCTAAAAATAATTTGGAAAGAGCTTGGTAAACCGTATCGACAATTAAAGTGCTTTTTCCCGAACCGGATACCCCAGTGACAGCTACTAAAGAAGTTAAGGGGATCTTAACATGAATATTTTTTAAGTTATTACCGCTTGCCCCTTGAACATCTAGCCATTCATTCGAGAGAGGGGCAATTTTTCGCAATAAAGAATCTCGACATTCCTCTCTCCAATCTCGAACTGCTTTAGCTGTATACCCGGGATGTTTTAAAAAAGGAGCTCGGGCACCGGAGAACATGAGAGCTCCTCCTTTACTACCGGATCCAGGTCCCATGTCTACTATGAAATCGCCCCACTCGATAATCTCCGGATCATGCTCAACGATAACAAGAGTATTTCCTTGATCCTTCAGGTTTTTGAGAACGCTCAAAAGCTTCTGAGTGTCTTGAGGATGAAGACCAATCGAGGGTTCGTCTAAAACATATAAGGTATCTGTTAATCCCTGACTCAACTGAGTTCCCAGGAGAATCCGCTGATATTCCCCGCCAGAAAGAGTTCGAGTTTGTCGTGCCAAAGTCAAATATCCCAAACCCACGGTGTTAAGTGTGTTGAGACGTCGTAAGAGCTGCTGGATTATATCTTCACAGATTTTCGCTTCTTTTTTTGAAAGCTTCAGGGTTTGAATAAAAAATAATAGTTCCCCCACTGTCATTTCAAATAAATCAGCAAGGTTTTTGTTCGATACTTTAACACTCAGGGCATTCGTATTTAATCGACTTCCATGGCAAGTAGTACACTCAAACGGAGACACATAACGACTCACAAAAACGCGTATGCGCATTTTGTATTTTTCTTCGTTCAAAAGATCAAAAACGCCTTTAACACCAACAAATTTTTTGTGACCTTTAAATATTTTGACTCTCGCTTCGGGGGGCAAAACTTTGAATGGTAGATCCACGTCGATCCGTTCAGATTTGCAGAATTCAAGAAGCTTTTTTTGCCAGTGTCGTAGACTAGGCTTGGTAAAAGGATCAATTGCTCCTTGGGACACGGACAGTCGACCATCCGGAATCACAAGCTGCTCATCCACTTCCAGAGTATTTCCAAAACCCTTACAAGTTTCACAGGCGCCGAGCGGGCTATTAAATGAGAACGAAATAGCTTTTTTGGGTGGGCTTGAAAGTTTGCACTTTGGACAGTGGGTGAGGGGAGTAAAACAAGAAACAGATTGGTATTTGCCCTCTTTTTCAAGAAGTAATTGAGCTAAGCCCCTTCCGAATTCAAGAGCGCTTTTTATTGATTCGGTGAAGCGAGTGAGAGAGCTGGGCTCCGGAGAGGGCGGAAGTTTGAGGCGATCTACTACAAAAACCCAAGGACTTTTCGGTAGTTTTTTTAAAGTAAGAAGACTTTCCAACGACTGCACCGATTCATCAATAATGACCCGGGAGTAACCAGACCGCAGCATATCCTCAAGGAAGGTTTTTCGAGATTCACTGTCTTTTGCGATTGTATGTTCAAAGCCAATCAGAAGAGTTCTTTGGGAAAACTCACTACAAAGCTTTGAAAATTCATC
>JBJSXY010000162.1:0-2947 GCA_046086625.1 Pseudomonadota bacterium
GAGAGTAATCGTTTGGCATTCATCTTCCGCGCGCTTTGAGAGCGCCATTAATCCCCCCCGAATCTCTTCTAGCCCTTTTTCAAATGTCACTTGATCCGTGGATTTCAGAAAGCTATCAAACTGATCTTGGATTTGCTGAAGCTTTTTTGATAGTTCAACGGCACTCGCTTCGCTCCCCCTGTGTTGGGCCAGGAGCTCCGAAGCTCTGGCTAACTTTTTTTGGATCACAAAGGGATACAGATCTCTTGCCATTCGCGAAATGACTGGGTTTTCCTGCTGTCCCTGAACAGAAAAGTAAACCCGCCGCATATCATCAGATAAAGTCTGCAAGTGGCTCTGAATTTGAGCCACTTGCCGAGAAAAAGGCATGAAGAGATCGTTGACTAGACCCAGGCGCTGATTTGAGTGTTTCATTCGTTCATATTGGTAGAGAGACGCCACCGCAAAGAACGAAAGAACAAGCAAAAGAGCGCCCATAATTTTGTTACGGATGCTCATTTTTTTGAAGGAACTACGCGAGCCAATTAGAACGCGTATCGAACCGTGCCCCCGTAGGATGTATCACCACCCGTGTAGTTTTCTTTGGTGACTTGAGCGGACAAATCCACTTTTCCCCAAACGCCACCTAAGCGAGCAGAAACTGAATCGGGGTGAGTTCCACTCACAGTGACTGCATTATATTGAGCTGCTCCATACCAGGCACTTGAGTTGTAAACCATAGCGGCCGTGTAACGATAGTTATTGGCCGAATCGGAGAAGTCGTCTACTTGGTAGCCGCCTTCAAGCATTAGGCCAGAGCTAAAAGCATACCCTAAAGCTCCAGTGCCTGTTTTGGTGTTGGTTTCGCGTCCTAAAGTTGTGCTCGCACCTACCCCAAGAACCCATCCCTGCCCCGGCTTTCCTAAGTGCACATTGAGTTGACCTGAAACTTTATCATCACCCACGGCTCCAGTTTCCAAGCTGTGCTCATAAACTCCACCTAAAGTGAATTGGCCACCGCCAAAAGCAAGCCCGCCCTGAGCGTACATTTTGTCTGTTGAAGTGTCTGGATCTGAAAGCGTGTCGCCTTCTCTAGAAACTGCGGCGCCTAATCCCGCTTGTCCGTTGGCCCAAGCCAAAGAAGCAGTCAAATCTTGAGATTTACTTTTATCTTCTCTCGAATAGTTTGCCTCCAGAGAGGTTCCTTTATTGAGAGCTGTCTGTCCACCGTTCACGAACCGGTTCGCATCGGGAAACAGAAACCCGAGTCCGCCACGCATGATATTTCCGCGCTTTTCAGCAAGGGCGGGAACAGCAATTAGAACTGCCATAAAAACAAGTATTAAGTTTTTCATAAGGATCAATCCTCCTAAGGGCCTTTGGGTTTCGTATTGTTATTGGGTTTAAAAAAAGAAAAATTTTTGAATACATTAATATTTTAAGCTGATTTTGACATTTTGTACAATTCGCGCTGCTTTTTTGATTGGCGGTTGTTGGCACAGCGCCCCGAGTGCGCTAGACTCTATTAAATGGGTGGTACAAATCCTTATATTGAGAAACCAACGGTGGAGAAGGCTTCACGTCCTTTTAAGATCACATTTGTAAATCTTGATAAAACGAT
The DNA here is from genome assembly GCA_046086625.1 of Pseudomonadota bacterium. Classification (GTDB taxonomy): domain Bacteria; phylum Bdellovibrionota; class FAC87; order UBA2466; family UBA2466; genus RFNO01. The sequence goes on from JBJSXY010000162.1 coordinate 1,601, forward strand.
TGAGGTCAATCCTAACCAGCCTTTTTCCAACACAGGCCTCAGTGGAAGCATTCTGGACATCGCCTTGGCCTCTGGTATCGATATCGATCATGCTTGTGGCGGAGTTTGCGCTTGCTCCACTTGTCACATCTGGGTCAGAGAAGGCTTATCTTCTTGTTCCCCAGCTACGGATGCCGAAAATGACATGCTCGATTTAGCCCCTGATTTGAAGCCTAGCTCTCGCCTTAGCTGTCAATGTGTCCCGAACGGACAAGAAGATCTCGTAGTAGAAATTCCCTCTTGGAACAGGAATTTGGTCAGAGAGGGGCGTTAGGAACAACCGGAAATACTGCTTCATCAACTGCGGGTTCTTCCACTTGAATCACTGTCTGATAAAAGCTCCCCAGATTAATCGCAGGAGAATAATTGCGAATAACCGCATGGCTCTGCGCTCTGATGTCTTGTAGGGCCCTTGGGGTCAGCCTTTGAGTTTCCAAAATAATCTCTACGAGCCTGTGAGATTCTCCTGATTCAACGATGGTCCCAACTTTATTAATTCGAATCAAATCCCCCACATGGCTGCGCTCCGGCCCAACAAATACGAATGGTTTTCCCGAAGAAAGAACGCTGTAAATCTTTGAGGTGTGAACCAATCCCGACATGCCGGGCCCCATCACAACACAATGCAAGTTAGCCGAACCAAAAGAGGCTTTCACTTTTTCCCGGGGCTGAAGCGGCAGCTGAATAATATTGGTAAGTTGATTTTCCTTTTTATACTGGGCCACGTCTTTAGTTCGCAAGCCCGCTCCAATGAACAAAAACACCACTTCATCGTTGTTTTTTAATTCTTTGGCAGCCCCCAACAACGTGTCCAGTGGGTGAACCACACTGTGATTTCCAGAATAAAGAACAATAAATTTATTTTCTAGTTGATGCTCTCTCTTAAAATCCTCAATCTCTTTTTCAACTCCAGGATCGTTTTCTTTGAATACTGCCCAGGGGGGAACAATTATCGCTCTGTCTTTGGATACGCCGTGCTCAATTGCCTTGTGCTTCATCCATCGATCAAGCACAACAACTTCATTTGCGTGCTTCAATGTGTGTTCTAAAATCCAGTTTAGCCCTCTTCCCAAAATTGATTTCCTGTTTAAATAACCTACTTGAAAAGCCGCATCGGGATTAATATCCATTAACCACTGAACCGACCGGCCTCCTTTCAACCAACAAAAAAGGTTACCAAAAGCACCGATTAGAGGCGGTGAAGTAAAACTGACAACCAGATCCTGCTTCTGAAAAAACAGGAGCTGCCAAACGAGTGCAATATAAAAGGTTAAGCTATCTAGGATCCGATACCGGATTCGGCTTTTT
>JBJSXY010000163.1:0-8687 GCA_046086625.1 Pseudomonadota bacterium
ATACTTTCCACTTCTGAATCACTCCTAGGGTCTGAAATCCTTGATAACATTTTTATATCAACTTCAGAAGAAATCTGGACCTTAAGAAATGCTCAAGGAATTCCCATTCGCCAGTTTCCAGCTTTGGCATCGCAACCAGTCCAGTTGCAAGGAAATCGAAAATCAGGATTCTGGTCCCTCCAATTTCAGAAAGAAAATAATTTTTTAGAAGTCATCTATTTCAATTCCAGAGGAGAAGTTATTTGGTCAAAGCCGGTGTCAAAAAACACCGACCTCTGGTCCCAACCCAAATTAAATTATATTTCAAAACGGGATCAGCTTTGGATAAGTTACACAACTGCTTCTATTCACCATGCCTATTCGCCTTTAGTTGAGCTTTGGAACTCAAAAGGAGAAAAAATAAAGATTTTTCCCTACTCTGATCGAGGTGTTCTTTTAGATACGTGTAAAACCGTCAATGATGAATTCCTAGTGTCGCGAGACATTCCTTCGAGTCCTTACACTGTCCCCCTTTTTTCATTTTTAGAACTTTTGACTCCAGATTCTAAACCAAAATCAATCTACCAAGCGGGTGATAATTACCTGATTAGCTCAATTCAGTGCCGTCCCGATGCTATTTGGGCTCTTCAAAAATCAGTTTTGGGCAGTCAAAGTACACTTCTAGTTGAGTTATCTCCCAAAATGGAGGAAAAGAACGTCATCGTTTTAAAAGAGCCCGCTTGGAAAATTCATGCTTGCTCATTACAATAAGTCCCAAGAAAGGAACATCCACCATGGTTAAGAACAGACGAAAAACAGCTCGTAAAAAAGCAGCTCGAAAGAGAAAACTCCGACGAGGACGTCAACAACAGCGACAAGATCCTAAACTTGCTCGAAGAAGAAAAAATAAGAAGCGCATGACTGCAAAAAAACTTCGTCGTCGCTAAGATTTTTTTCCCAATTAATTCAAGGGGATGTGTTTTTCACATCCCCTTCCATTTGACCTTTCCAGTTTAGTTTTCATATTACTGTTAGAAATTTAAGAAGGGTAAGTGTTAGATGGAAAATTCTAAAACCTCATCCGTAGTTGTCCCAGAGCTTTTACCGGTCTTAGCGGTCCGAAATACAGTTTTATTTCCGAATGCAGCTGTACCCCTAGTTATCGGCCGTAAAAAGAGCGTTGAAGCCATAAGAGCCTCCAAAAGCTTGGGGGATATTGTCCTTGTGGTTACTCAAAAGGATGGAGGAATAGACGATCCAAAGCCTCGGGATCTTTATGAAGTGGGGGTTGTTTGTCATATCTCAAAGGTAACGGAAATTGAGAAAGACAATTTTCAAGTGATCGCCAATGGCCTTTTTCGATTTAAAGTTTCTGAGTATGTGGAAGAAAATGGGTTTATTTCGGCCCAAGGACAACAGCTTCCGGAAATATCAACCACTTTAACGACCCGAATCGAAACTCTCTCGGAAGAAATAAAAAGTCTGACCCGGGTTATTTTAAAGTTAGCATCCATCTCTGGTCGGGAAGGAATTATCAAAATTTTGTCCCAACTGACTGATCCTGGACAAATTGCAGATCTGGCAAGCACCTTATTGCACTTACCCGTATCGCAGAAACAAGAACTCTTAGAAATGATGGATGTTGAAAAACGTCTCCATAAACTTCTCGAACACTTGGTACGAGAGAAAAATAGGCTGGAGATACAAAACGAAATCCAATCCAAACTTGCTGAAAAAATGAGTAAGGATCAACGAGACCACCTACTTCGAGAGCAAATGCGGGCCATTAGCGAAGAATTGGGTGAGGAAAAATCGGCCGGTGAAGATTTTACCAGCCGAATTGAGGAAGCGGGGCTTCCGCCTGATGTTTTGAAAGTCGCGAAGGAAGAAGCGAAACGACTTTCGCAAGTGCCCCGATCATCTCCTGAACATCAAGTCATTCGAACTTATTTGGAGCTATTGGTTTCACTTCCCTGGAACAAAAGCACGGGGCTTTCCAGCGATCAAATTGATTTAACCAAAGCTCAAGAAGTTTTAGATAAAGACCATTACGGTCTTGAAAAAGTAAAAACTAGAATTCTGCAATTTTTAGCTGTTACCAAATTAAAAAAAGATATGAAGGGACCCATCCTTTGTTTAGCCGGGCCCCCTGGTGTGGGAAAGACCAGCATGGCCAAAAGTATTGCCACTGCGCTCGGCAGAGGCTTTGTCCGCATGAGTTTGGGAGGAGTTCGAGATGAAGCCGAAATTCGTGGTCATCGTCGCACCTATATTGGAGCCATGCCGGGAAGAATCATTCAGAGTTTGAAACGAGCGGGAGTGAATGATCCCGTCATTCTGCTAGATGAAGTAGATAAAATCGGAATGGATTTTCGGGGAGATCCTGCATCGGCTCTTTTGGAGCTTTTAGACCCTGAGCAAAATCATACTTTTACGGATCATTATCTAGATGTTCCCTTTGATTTATCTCGAGTCTTTTTTATCACTACCGCAAATAGGCTCGACACTATCCCACCGGCGCTTCGTGACCGGCTAGAGATTATCGAGATGTCGAGTTACACCAAACTTGAAAAAAGTCATATTGGACAAGACCATTTAATTCCCAAAGTATTGTTAGAGCACGGAATGACACCTGAACAAGTGGCTTTTCAGCCCCAAGCTCTCGATTTTTTAATTGAGGGGTATACGAGAGAAGCAGGAGTTCGCCAACTTACGAGAGAGATTGCCAATGTGGTTCGTGCGTCTGCCACAGAAGTCATTAAACCCGATGCCGAACTTCCCGTAAAAATTACTCAACAAAAATTACAAGATATTTTAGGCCCCCAAAAGTATTTTACGGAAATGACTATCGATCAGGGAAAGCCTGGCGTAGTAACCGGCCTAGCTTGGACTCCCATTGGAGGGGAAATTCTTCATGTGGAAGTCACTAAAATGGAAGGAAAAGGAAACCTCATTTTAACCGGACAGCTTGGCGAAGTAATGAAGGAGTCTGCTCAAATTGCTCTGAGTCTTCTCAGAAGCCAAGTAAAAAAGCATTTCCCTATTCATTTTGATAAAGTCGATTTTCACATCCATGTCCCTGCAGGGGCTATTCCCAAAGATGGACCCTCTGCAGGAGTAGCTATTTTCTTGGCGCTCTCGTCACTTGTGCAGAATAAAGCAATTGATACGAAGCTTGCTTGCACGGGCGAAATAACTCTCAGGGGTTCTATTTTGCCAGTTGGTGGTATCAAAGAAAAAATTCTAGCAGCCCATCGAGCTGGGGTGAGACGTGTTATATTACCTGAGAGAAATCAGTCCGATTTGAAAGACGTTTCAGAAGAAGTTAAAAAAGAGTTGAATTTTCACTTTGTAAAAGATGTTTATGAATTGTTGGCCTTGGCAGATCTTAAAGCCATGACTCTTGCAGGAGTTCCCCTCCCGCCAGTAACTGGAACGGGACTCGCTAGCGAAACCTCAACACCTCACTAACTGTTAAGCTTTTCTAAGAGTTAAGATTCGTCTCCAAGGGGCCGGATGAGAATAAGTTATAAATTCAATAAATGGATTTGGCTTAAAGAGTCCTCTGTTTTGATAAGTTAATCGCTCCAAAGCAGATGCTAAGAGCTCACCCGATTTGAAATTTTCTTTTGCAAATCGGTCTGCTTTTCTCTCTCTCCATCGGCTAAATCCATTTAAATAAATATTTAATGGCCACTGAATGACTGACAGAGAAACAAAAAAGATCAAAATACCGAAGGGATGAGTTTGATCCGTTCTAAATGCCGAAAAAATCAACTCTTCACATAAAAAATGAGACCCACAAAAGCTCAGAAACAAAACCAACGAGGAAAAAACAATTCCCTTGATCAAGTCTCCATGCACCTGATGTCCTAACTCATGAGCAAATACCGCTTCTACTTCTTCCATGGGAAACTTCTCATAAAGCGTATCGCCGATAAGAATTTTTTTTGTTTTCCCAATTCCAACAAAAGCTGCGTTTCCTTTTTCCGTCTTTTCACCCATTCCCAAGTGATACACGTCTTCGACTTTAACTCCAAAGCGCCCGGAAAGAGTGAGTAATCGCTTCTTGAGCTCGCCTTCCTCCAAGGGCTTCAACTTGAAGAAGAGGGGAATTAAAATAACCGGGGCCAGTTGAGCTAAAACAACCGATAACCCCACAAAACAGGAGTAAGTAATGACCCACCAGTGGTTTTCAGCCCATCTGACAGAGAAAAATAAAATGGAAAGAGCAACAAATCCAATCACTGCCCCAATTGCATATCCCTTTAATCGGTCGACAAACCAAGCCCCATAAGACTGCTTTGAAAGATGGTGAGCCCTTTCAACCCAATGATGGGAGATCGAAAAGGGCAACAAAACCAATTCCCATAGAAAAGCCAAAGCACTGAAATACAAAAGCCAAAGTGCGAAGGGGTGCAGGTTCCACGACTCCAATATTTGCTCAAACCGTATAAACCGATAGGTCACAATAAAAGAGACAAACAAAAGCACACTTAAAATCTTTGATGAAATTCCTAAGACTCGATGGCTCCACAAATAGGGTCGAATTCGTCTGTCGTGTTCCAACCACTCACGAGGTAAACTACTTGTTATATTCTTCATATTAATTTAAGTAGGCATCAAGAACTTCATCTGGCATTCCCTGAAGTTTCAATGTCCCCTCCTCGAGCCATAAGAGTTTGGAGCAGAATAGTTTAAGCTGTGAAATATTATGACTCACAAACAAAAAAGATTTTCCTCGTGATCGTTCTTTTTGAATTCTTTCCAGACACTTCAATTCAAAATCTCGGTCAGTCACTTCCAACACTTCATCTAGCAACATGAAATCTGACTTAGAATGAAGTGCAACCGAAACAGCTAAGCGGTATTGCATTCCCTGAGAAAGTTTCTTAACTGGCAGCAAAGAAAGATCTCGTAATGAGGAAAACTTTAAAATCTCATCCATTTGCTCTTCGACTTCATTTTTTCGCATCCCTAAAAAAACGCCATTTAGTAATGCATTTTCTCGAACGCTTAAATCAGGATGAAAACCAGATCCCACTTCCAACACTGAAGCAACTCTTCCTTCCACCCAAGCTTGTCCTTCGCTAGGGTCAGTGAGACGAGATAGCAAGCGGACAAGCGTTGATTTCCCGGCTCCGTTGGATCCCACTAGCCCTACGACTTCGCCTTTTTTAATTTCGAAGTTCAAATCCTTCACGGCCCATAAAGTTCCGTTAAAGGGGCCTTGACGAGATGTTTTAGAAAACTCGTGGCTTTCCGCCCTCATCTCGCGGCGACAAATTTGATTCCAATGATTTCGAAACGCTTCTTGCAAAGACGCACGATTCTGTCTTTGGCTAAAATACCATTTCGAAAGCCCTTGAGCCCGTACTCTTAAATTGTTATCAGAGTGAATCAACACAATTTCTCTCTATTGTTTGAAACATAATCATTCCTGAAAAAGCAATTGCGAATGAGAAAATCACGGATGGAATCCAGTCCGAAGCCGTAAACGTGCCCACCCCGAGAATTCCCGCTCGAAATCCTTCAATGATCGTCGTTAGTGGATTCAACTTAATAACCCATTGCCATTTCAAAGGGATAGCCGAGAGCGGGTAGGAGACCGGGGTTGCGTAGAGCCACAAAGGTGAAATCAAACTCCAAATATGATGAAAATCTCGATAACGAACTGTGAGGGATGAAATCCAAAGCCCCAAACCAAAGCTTAACAAGAGGAGTTGAATTAACAAAAGCGGTAAAAAAAAGATAAATGAATCGGGGCGAGTGCTCGAACCATTTAACAAAAAATAGAGATAGAAAAATGCTAAAACGCCACTTTGAATTCCCATGGAGACAAGCGAAGAAACACAGTAAGAAAAGGGGAGAATCAACCGGGGAAAAAAAACCTTTTTAAACAGCCCAGAATGAGCGACTAAAGTCATAGAAGTTGAATTTAAACATTGAGAAACATAATTCCAAATAATGAGGCCAGTTAAATAAAACAAGGGAGCCGGAACTCCATCAGTCGATATCTTTAGGCCCTTTGAAAAAATGACAACAAAAATAAGAGCCGTTACCAACGGCTGAAAAACAAACCAAAGAGGCCCCAAAAGAGTTTGTCGGTACTTGGAAGCGATGTCTCTCTTAACCCAAAGCCCCAGAAGATCTCGATATTGGTAAATGAGTTTCCAATCAACCCACGCAAACGAGTTTCTAGGCTTAATGAGAGTTCGCAATGAATCCCCTAACCCGATTTAGCAAGAAGATTTAGAGCTGATCCCGCTTTAAACCATTCAATTTGCTCAGAAGTCATTGAATGATTGAGCTGCAGTCTCTCTTCTTTTCCATTTTGGTGATGCAAAACTAGAGTCACGGGCTTTCCCGGGGCTAGTTCTTTGAGACCCAATAAACTCAAATGATCTTCTTCCTCGACTTTCTCGTAATCTGAAGGCTGAGAAAATGTCAGAGGTAAAATACCCTGCTTCTTGAGGTTTGTTTCGTGAATTCGAGCAAAGCTCTTCGTAATCACAGCGGCGGCCCCTAAGAAACGAGGGGACATAGCTGCATGTTCTCGGGAGCTGCCCTCTCCGTAGTTGTCATCCCCCACTACAATCCAACGAAGTCCTTTGGCTTTATATTTTCTAGCAATGGCTGGAAAAGGCTGAGAGCTTTCACCCGATTCCAAGTTTTTTCCTTTACCCGCTTCCTGAGTAAAAGCATTGATTGCTCCAGTAAACATATTGTCACTGATATGATCCAAATGACCGCGATATTTTAACCAAGGGCCTGCGGGAGAAATGTGATCTGTTGTGCATTTGCCCTTTGCTTTTAAAAGTAGAGGCAAGCCGACAAAATCTTTTCCATCCCAAGGTTCAAAGGCTTTGAGAAGTTGTAGTCTCTCACTTTTAGGAGAAACTTTTACTTCCACTTGTGCGCCACTGTCGGGTGGCTTTACGTAACCAGAATCAGAGAACTGAAAACCTTTCTGAGGAAGAGGATTTGCTTTTTTCGGAGCTTCTAAACGAAGCTTCTTTCCACCAGCGCCTTCTAATTCATCTTTCATAGGATTAAAAGTGAGTCGCCCTCCCAAGGCAATTCCAATCACTGTTTCGGGACTTCCTATGAAGCTTAACGTAGAGGGATTTCCATCGTTTCGAGCTGGAAAATTTCGATTAAAAGAACTGATGATCGAGTTCGTTTCGCCTTTTTTGATATCGTCTCTTTTCCATTGTCCAATGCAAGGTCCGCACGCATTAGCAAGAACCACAGCGCCAATGGCCTCAAGCGCCGCCATTTGTCCATCGCGCTTGATAGTTTCATAAATTTGCTCTGATCCCGGAGAAACGAAAAAGGGAATGGGCATTTTCAAACCGGCTTGTGCCGCTTGACGAGCCAAATCGGCAGCTCGACTGATATCCTCATAAGAAGAATTGGTGCAGCTTCCAATCAATGCCGAACTTAATTTTTCGGGCCAGCCATTCTTTTTTACATCTTGAGCTAGCTCTGACAGCGAATGAGCCACATCGGGAGAATGGGGCCCCACTACTTGAGGCTCAAGCTTTGAAAGATCAATTTCAATCACTTGATCAAAATATTTCTGGGGATCTTTTTCCACTTCGGGATCCGCTTTTAAAAGTGCGGAATACTGATTAGCAAGCTCCGCTAAGTCCCCTCGACGAGTGGCTCTCAAATAAGCTTCCATTTCCGTATCAAAAGGGAAAAGAGAAGTAGTTGCTCCGAGTTCCGCTCCCATATTAGTTATCGTGGCTTTTCCAGTACAACTAATTGAGCGAGCTCCCGGCCCAAAGTATTCAATAATTTTATTGGTACCGCCCTTAACGGTCAGAACGCCACAAAGATAACAAATAATATCTTTTGGCGAAGTCCATCCGCTCATTTCGCCTTTAAGATGAATGCCAATCAGTTTTGGATTCTTCACTTCCCAAGGAAGCCCCGCCATCACATCCACGGCATCTGCGCCCCCTACTCCACAAGCCACCATTCCTAGCCCGCCAGCATTGGGAGTGTGTGAGTCGGTTCCAATCATCATCCCCCCCGGAAAGGCATAATTTTCTAAAACCACTTGGTGAATGATGCCAGAGCCCGGCTTCCAAAAGCCGATTCCAGCTCTTTGCGAAGCCGTTAAAAGAAAATCATATACTTCTCTATTTTCATCAAGAGCCGTTTTCATATCGGCTCCCGACCCCTGATTTGCTCGAATTAAATGATCACAATGAACAGTCGTGGGAACAGCGGTTGTCTTTCGACCTGCACTTAAATATTGAAGCAAAGCCATCTGAGCCGTAGCATCTTGCATAGCCACTCGGTCAGGTCGTAACGCCAAGATACTTTTACCTGCTTCTAAATTCTGTTCAGCTGGGTTGTTTAAGTGTCCAAAGAGAACTTTCTCAGCGAAGGTCAAAGGTCGACCCAAGCGTTTTCGGACAATCGCTAAGCGTTCATCCATTTTTTGATAGAGATTTTGGACCATTTCTTTAGAAGTTTCGATATTCGGCATAGTGGGCAGATTATAAACATTAGAGATTGAATTTAAAAGCCTTTCTAGTTACCTTAAGGCCCAAAGTTATTGAAAATAAGAGAGTCGTACTATGATGAAATGTAAAACGTTTTTGGGTTCATCTGTCGGTCAGAAGTTTTTAGTGGCCATTTCGGGACTGGGACTTTCCGGATTTGTTCTTACCCACATGTTAGGAAATCTGCTG
>JBJSXY010000164.1:0-3258 GCA_046086625.1 Pseudomonadota bacterium
GACAGCAGGAAAATCTCGAGGAGTTGACGTAGTTATTTTGGATACAGCGGGCAGGCTCCACACAAAATCAAACTTGATGGAAGAGCTAAAAAAGATTCATAAGGTTGTGAAAAAGGTCATACCAGAAGCCCCACATGAAACTTGGCTTGTTTTGGATGGAACGCTTGGGCAGAATTCTCTTAATCAAGCAAGAGAATTTCAGCAGTCTCTGGGCGTGACTGGTGTGATTGTGACTAAATTAGATGGGACGGCAAAGGGGGGAGCGATTTTCCCTGTTTCAAGAGAACTAGCACTTCCCGTGCGATTTATCGGAGTAGGAGAGGGGGCCGAGGATCTGGTCCCGTTTCAGCCACAAAATTTTGTGCAGGCCATACTGGGATAATTTATGAGCACCGAATTAATGATTCTTTTGGGGGGAACCGCCTTATTGGTTTTTTCCATAGATGAACTAGCAAAAAGTGTTCAGTATTTAGCGGGCTCTCGGTTTAGGGCTTGGATCAATAACTTTGCAGGGAATCGATTCTCAAGCGTTTTATTAGGAACAATTTTATCTCTGCTATTAAGTAGCAGCGGAGCAGTGACGGTGATGTTAGTGGGCCTCGCTAACTCAAGACTGCTCACTCTCGAACAGGTCTTCTCAGTAATGCTAGGAGCATCCATTGGTACTACGCTGATTGTCCATCTGGTCGCATTCAACATCTCTAAATACGGACTTCTTTTTATTGCCGCCGGAGTGATTCTAGAGGCCGTTTCGGAGGCCGAGCGAGTGGCTCGTTTTGCAAGAGCGCTCTTGTACCTTGGACTTGTTTTCTATTCTATGTCCCTAGTAGTAACCGCCGGTAAAGCGCTAGAAAGCAATGAATTATTTCAGTTTTCGATAAACTATTTTCAGGATCGACCTGTCTTTTCATTGGTGGTGTCGGCTTTTCTAACTGCCTTTATTCATAGTAGTGCCGCAACAATTGCATTTGTGATGTCGTTAATGATGACTAAAAATTCCACAGTGTACGAGGCCATTCCTTGGGTTCTTGGAGCCAATTTAGGGACCACGATGACGGCTTATGTCGCCAGCTTGAAGAGTGGAGTTCTCGGAAAACAAGCCGCAGTTGGAAATTTAATTTCTAAATTAGTGGGGGTTGCGATTTGTTTGCCGCTAGCCCAGTACTTGGGAGAGTTTTCGGAAAAAATTGGGGGAGATGTCAGCCGCCAAATTGCGACTTCTCACACTCTATTTAATGTGTTTTTAGCCGTTCTTTTCTTGCCTTTTGTTTCTTGGGGCGTGGCGCTTGCTAGAAAGCTAGTCCCGCCCAAAGCTGGAGAAGGGGAGTTTTCATTTCAATATTTAGATCCAAAAACTTTGGATGCCCCCGAACTTGCTCTAGCTCAAGCACAAAGAGAGATTCTTCGCTTGTCAGATATTGCAGAAAAAATGGTAGCGAAGTGTCTGACGGCATTTGAGACAGGCAGCCAAAAAGAGATCGAAGAAGTGAAAGGAATGGACCAAGTCGCCGACTTTTTAAATCGCGGAATTAAGATGTATTTAACCAAGCTATCTCAGAAAGACATGACGAGTGAACAAGCCCAAAAAGAATTTGAACTGGTACTTCGAACCCATGATCTGGAGAACATTGGAGATATCGTTGACAAAAACATTTTGGAGCTAGTTCGAAAAAACATCAAAAAAGGCTACGTTTTCTCCAAGGAGGGGTGGTCTGAAATTCTTCAGTTTCACCAAAAGGTGGTTGAGTGTGTGCGACTTTCAACTGTTTACTTCTCAACTCGCGATCGGACGGTGCTTTCCAAGCTGAAGCTATTACATGAACAGATTCAAGATATGACCATCGATCTCAGTGAGCTCCATTTGCAGAGGTTGCATCGCGGTGTAAAAGAAAGTCTGGATACAACATCAGTTCATCTGGATTTGCTGGCTAATTTGGAGCGCATAGCCGATGTGTCAGTGAACTTTATTCGCATCTCAACTCCCCAGACACCCCAGAATCTCGAATAAATGGTAAAATTACATTAGTGTCTAAGAAATCCACAAAACGCTATCTGGTCCGAAGCAAGCTTCATCAAACGATTGGCGACTTTTCGGAAGAGGAAATCATTGCTCAGATTCGACGTGGTAAGTTTTCTGCGGATGAAGAGGCGGCCCTTGCTCCAGGAAATAAGTGGATTAAATTGTCTGGGCACCCAGTTTTTTATGACGCCCTCGTAAGTCGAGCGTTAGGGGTGAGCCCATCAAATAGTGTTTCGGAAGAGTCCGTCTCCTTGACCCCCATGCCAAAGGAAAAAGACGCCGAACCCGAATTGGAGCAACCGGCCGAGTTTCCAGAACCCGTTATCGATCGTCAAGATGCAACTGCACAGCTCATTCAACCGGGGTCGTCGTCAAAAGGCATTTCTGAATCTGAAATAGCGGCTCTCTTTTTGGATGTTAACTCCGACAAAGAACCTTTGGATCAGGGGATTTTGAGTCATCCCATTTCAGACTTCGCAGCTCCGGAGAGAAACGATAATCCCGCAGCCCCACTCAAAAGTGGAACCAAACGGAGACTGGTTTTGTGGGGAGGATTACTCCTTCTTCTAGCTTTTCTCTTTCACCTGGGAGAAGAGACGCCAAAGAAAAATGGAAATGAAACTTCTCAGGGAGTCGCATTAAATGACAACGATGTAAAAAGTGACCAAACTGAAGATCGAAAAATATTTCTCATAAAAAGCGCTGAGCAAGCTTTGCAACATGATTCGCATCTTGGATATCTATTGGCATCGGATTTATATCAAAAAGCGATTGAATTAAACCCAACGGATTTAAGTTTGTATGATGGGCTTACGACCTCTTTGGCGAGATTTATCGAGGGAGCGACCACCAACACGGCTAGATTAGCGTTGTTTGAAAAAACCGTGAAGCAAGGAAGATCACTCGAGTCGCAACGCACTTCCTTTTTCCGTGCGGAGGGAATTGTAGCTAGAGCCAAAGGCGATCGAAAGAAAGCCGAGGAATTGTTAGGGCTCGCTCTTGAAACAGACTCACTAAATCCAGAAAATCTTTTGATTCAAGCAGAATGGTTAGTTCAGGATAAAAAGTTCTCAGAAGTTGCCCCCCTTTTAAAATCTATTCTTAATGTTAGCCAGGAAAGCATTCGTGCCAACTACTTAATGGCAGTAACGGATTTTCAATTAGGAAATTTGGAGGAAAGTTGGAATTTAGCCCAACGAGTAGCCCAGATCAATCCAACCCACCCAGCCACTTACGCG
>JBJSXY010000165.1:0-6069 GCA_046086625.1 Pseudomonadota bacterium
AGAAGGACCTCACTGAAATTGGAAGAAATGCGCGGCACTTCTCCCGTTATTTAGATGAAATTAGAAAACGAGGTTCTCTTACCAACGGAGTTGAAATTGGTGCGAAGAAGGGAACTCTGATCGTCGACCTGTTCAGGGATGCCGAAAAATATCTTCCCTCTGACATGTCTCATGAAAAAAATGATCACAAGATCTTGGCAGTTGCCCTGAAATTTCGTCAGGAAAAAACGAACACCAGCGTTGTTTTCGTAACAAAAGACGTCAATTTAAGAGTAAAAGGCGATGCATTGGGAATTAATTCGGTTGATTACGAACCATCGCGAGTCAGTATTGATGAACTCTATGGCGGAATCATTACCATGGATGTTCCATCTGATGTTGTTGATAAATTTCTCGTCGATAAGCGGTTGCCGATGCATGAGCAGGAATTATTCGCCAATACTTACGTCATTTTGAAAGATCAGAAAGACCCCGAGCATTTTGCAACCGCCCGATACATGTCGAGCGTTAAGGAATTGGTTCCGCTAAAAACTCCTCCGCAAGGGGTTTGGGGAATCAAGCCCCGAAATGCTGAACAGGCTTGCATTATGGATGCGCTTTTGGATGATGAGTTATCTTTAGTGAGTTTGGTCGGTAAAGCTGGAACGGGAAAAACGTTGATGGCACTAGCTTGCGGCTTACAGAAAACCATCGATGATGGAAAATATCAAAAACTTCTGGTTTCACGACCCATTTTTCCGCTAGGTAAGGATATCGGATTTTTACCGGGTGAAATCGAAGAAAAGTTGAATCCGTGGATGCAACCTATTTTTGATAACATCGATTACATCGTTTCTTTTAGTGCGGGTGAAAAGCCACAGAAAAGACCGAATCGAAGAGCTTGGCAGGAGCTCATCAATCAAGGAATGCTTCAAATTGAACCGCTCACCTATATTCGCGGTCGAAGTCTTGCGTATCAGTACCTGATTGTCGATGAATCTCAGAATCTAACTCCCCATGAAATGAAAACCATCATCACTCGAGCAGGTGAGGGAACCAAAGTGGTTCTAACTGGGGACTGCTATCAAATTGATAATCCATACATTGATTCATCTAACAATGGGCTTACCTATGTTGTGGAGAGATTTAAGAGAGAAGAAATTTCTGGGCACGTAACTTTGTCTAAAGGAGAACGGTCTCTATTGGCTGAAATAGCTACTAATTTGCTATAAAAACGTTAATACGACGCATCGGTTGACATATATATATGGTCATGTATTGTGACTAATCTCTATGGAACGAAAAAAAATCTCAACCACCGTTTATATCACTCAGGAACAAAACACCCTTCTGAAGTTGCTCAATCAAAAAACGAAAGTGCCCATTGCTGAGTACATTCGAGAGGGAATTGATTTAGTTTTAGAAAAACACAAACAACATTTGCCAGGACAGCTTTCGCTACTTCAGGAAGACGAAACCCGAAAAGATCTTCGCCAGCGTGAGTTTCTTGATAACTAACTGGTTTCATGCGTGACCGATCCAAAACTCATACGAAATTTTAGTATTATCGCGCACATTGATCACGGTAAATCGACCTTAGCTGACCGACTTTTGGAAGTGACGGGGGCCTTGTCGAAGCGAGAGATGCGCGATCAGTTCATGGATAAAATGGACATTGAGCGTGAGCGCGGAATTACTATTAAAGCTCAGACAGCGCGTCTTAATTTCACTGCTAAAGATGGAAAAGATTATGTTTTAAATCTGATTGATACTCCCGGCCACGTCGATTTTGTCTATGAAGTTTCTCGAAGTCTTGCTGCCTGCGAAGGAGCGATCCTCGTAGTAGATGCCTCTCAAGGCGTGGAAGCTCAAACACTCGCAAATGTTTATTTGGCTTTGGACAATAATCTAGAAATTGTTCCCGTTCTTAACAAAATTGATTTGCCTGGTGCCGATGTTGAAAACGCAAAAAAAGAAATTGAAGACATCATTGGAATTCCCACTGATTCTGCTGTCCCTATCAGTGCTAAAGAAGGAATTAATATTCGCGAAGTTCTCGAAAAAGTCGTGGAATTAGTTCCCCCTCCTAAAGGAAATGCCCAAGAGCCTTTGCAAGCTTTGATTTTCGATGCCTGGTTTGATCCCTATCAAGGAGTGGTAGTCCAATTTCGAGTGGTGCAAGGGTGTTTACGCTTGGGTGAAAAAATTAAAATGATGAACACCGGAACCGAACATGAAGTGCTTCGGCTCGGAGTGTTTAGTCCTCACCCGACAGAGGTTTCTGATTTGGGTGCGGGAGAAGTAGGATTTCTTACTGCCAACATTAAAACTGTAAGAGATGTGAAAATTGGGGATACTCTTACGCACTTAACTAAACCGGCTGCAAAACCTCTTTCTGGATTCAAAGAAGTAAAAGCCATGGTGTTTAGTGGGATTTATCCAGTCGATAGTTCTGACTATCCCAACTTAAAAGTGGCAATGGAAAAGTTGAGTTTGAACGACAGTTCTTTCACTTTTGAGATGGAAACTTCTGAAGCTCTTGGGTTTGGTTTTCGTTGTGGGTTCTTAGGGCTTTTGCACATGGAAATTATTCAGGAGCGACTCGAAAGAGAGTTTGGAATCCCTCTTGTTACGACTGCTCCCAGCGTGATTTATCGAGTGAATACTACCAACGGAGAGACCTTAAGTATTTATAACCCCTCAGACTTGCCCCCGGCGCAACACATTACCTCCATCGAGGAACCCATTGTTCATGCGACCATCCACACTCCTGAAACTTATTTGGGAAACTTGATTAAGCTATGTGAAGATAAACGAGGCACCCAAACGCGTCTCCATTATCATTCCCCCAAACATATAGTGCTTGAGTACGATATTCCCTTTAATGAAATTGTTCTCTCTTTCTACGACAAGCTGAAGAGTATGAGCAAGGGTTATGCGAGTCTTGATTATGAATTTGTAAGATTTGAAGTCAGCAATTTAGTGAAACTTGATCTTTTGGTTAATTCAAATCCAGTCGATGCGCTGAGCTGGATTATTCATAAAGACAAGGCTTATTATCGAGGAAGAGAACTCGCTGCCAAAATGAAGGAACTCATTGAGCGGCAGATGTTTGAGGTCATTATTCAGGCCGCTATTGGAAGCAAAATTATCGCAAAAGAAAGAATTGCACCCTTAAGAAAAAATGTGACAGCTAAATGTTACGGTGGAGATATTTCTCGAAAGAGAAAGCTACTAGAAAAGCAAAAAGAGGGTAAAAAGCGCATGAAGCAAGTGGGCAGTGTCGAAATACCCCAAGAGGCCTTTTTAGCTGCGCTTTCTTTGGATTAAGACATGATCACAAGAAACATTTCTAAATATTTCCTAGTTGCCACTCTGACGGCGCTCACGGTTCGCCTATTTATTGTCGAGGATTTTAGAATTTCATCAAACTCCATGAGTCCCAACTTACTAAAAGGGGATTTGATTTTAGTTTCTAAATCCGCTTTTAATTTGAGACTTCCCTTTTCTTCGTTTGAGTTATTTCGAACTGGAAAACCGAACCGTTCGGATATTGTAGCTTTTTCTGTACCAGAGCAGGGAACAGATACTTACGTAAAAAGAATTGTAGCTTTGGGGGGAGATCGAGTTGAAATCAAAGACGGAGTTCTTTGGATTAATGGAGAAATGGCCCAAGGGGAGAATTTGCCAAAAGATGAAAAAGTCTTAGCAGACTACGGTCCAGTTGATATTCCAGCCGATCATTTCTTTGCTTTGGGGGATAATCGATCCGACAGTGTCGATTCTCGAGTTTGGGGCCCCATCCCTTATTCGTGCTTGAAAGGAAAAGTCGCTTTAGTTTGGTTGTCTGTTTCTGGTTCTGGAAGCCTTCGTCCTAATCGATGGCTCTCTGCTATCCAGTAAACTTAATATCCCAATCTGTTTCATTCCCTTTGTCCATTAATTCAATTCCGTTTCCAAAAAGCTCATTGCGTATTTGATCGGCTAAAGCGAAATTCTTACTCAAACGCGCTGCGATTCTCTGTTGAATTGCATCTCTAACTTGGTCTTCGGTCATCCCTTTTTCGGATAAGAAAAGCATCCGCAACTGATGCAAGTAAGAACTAGGCTCTTCCGAAAACAGATTAAGAACTCCAGAAAGAGTCTTCATGTCTTTTAAAAAGCGTTTCACAACCGCTTCGGCTTCGAAAGACCATTTAAAGCCCTTTTTATCCACAAACGCATTGATGACTCTTACATAATCAAACACCAACGCAAAAACTCGCGCTGTATTGAAATCATCATCCATTGCCTCTTTCCAATGAGTCTCAAACGTTTTCCCAAAGGCATCGGCAGCATTTCCTTCGGTTGATAAGGGCTGGGTTAATGAAGTGCTAGATTGAATCAACTGATTAGCTTTTTCTAATGTCTTGTAAATCCGATGAAGGGCAGCTTGATGTTCTCGAACCTGCGCTTCAGAAAAATCAAGAGTGGAGCGATAATGGCCCGAAAGAAGAAAAAACTTCAATGTCTCAGCAGTGAATCGTTTAATAAAATCTCTTGTTAGCCAAATATTACCCAAAGACTTGCTCATCTTCTCTGAATTCATCGTCAGTAAATTATTATGGATCCAATACTTGCAGAAAGGCTGAGAAGTGGCTCCTTCAGATTGCGCAATTTCGTTCTCGTGATGCGGATGCATTAAATCCATCCCACCGCCATGAATGTCAAAAGTTTGTCCTAGGTATTTAATCGACATAGCGGAACATTCGATATGCCAGCCAGGTCGTCCTGGTCCCCACGGGCTTTCCCAAGCAGGCTCCTGTGAGTTTTTTCTAGGTTTCCAAAGCGAAAAATCGAGGGGGTCTCTTTTTTTCTCGTCAGGAGTCACTCGAGCTCCCACCAACAAATCGTCAATCTTCTTTTTTGAAAGCTTTCCATATTCGGGAAAAGAACGGATGGAAAAAAACACCTCTCCGTCCGAAACCACGTAAGCGGACCCATTTGAGATTAAGGTCTCGATCATTTTGATGATGTCTTGTATGTGTTCGGTGACTTTCGGTTGAGCGTCAGGAGGTTCCACTTTAAGCAACTTCATGTCTTCTTCAAATTCGGCAATATATTTTTTCGTGATCGTATCGCAGGAAACTTTTTCTTCATTCGCTTTATGAATGATTTTATCGTCTACATCTGTGTAATTCATGACTCGCGTCACGGAAAATCCAGAATATTTGAGATACCGGCCTACTACATCGAAAAACACGAGCGGACGAGCGTTTCCAATATGAATGAAATTATAAACAGTGGGGCCACAGACATACATTTTCACTTTTCCTGGCTGAAGAGGAGTGAAAACTTCTTTTTTTCCAGAGAGTGAATTGGTGACTTGAATCATTTACGAAAGTTCCTCAAGCAAAACTGTCACTTGGGCAGAAAGAGCTTTTCTCTCACCAATAGGGCCCAATCCCTCCATCGTTTTTGCTTTAACACTTACATCGGCTAGTTCCAGTCCCATCGCAGAAGCAATTGTTTTTCGAATTGCATCGGAGTGCGGGGCCAGTTTAGGTTCTTCTAAGAAAACAGTGGAGTCTACTTGGATCACTCGGTAGCCCAATTTTTTTATTTCCTGAAGGACTGGTTTAAGAAATTCTAAGCTCTTCTTATCTTGATGTTCTTTAGAGGAATCAGGGAACCACTGTCCAATATCACCCAAGGAAAGCGCACCAAGACAAGCATCAATAAGTGCATGCAATAAAACATCTCCATCGGAATGGGCCTGCACACGGTAGTAACAAGGTATTTCGATGCCGCCGACTGGGATCTTCTCAAGTTTAACAGTCGGGATCAGACGGTGAATGTCGTAGCCGGTTCCGATTCGCATGGCATGTTCCTTCTCTTGGTTTTCAAATATTGGCTTAAAGCTTGAGAGTCGATTTCGTACGTTAGTTTAACATTCCGTTCATCGCCTGGAAATACGGCAACCGGTTCTCCGAAATGCTCTAGCATGGATGCATCATCCGTGAAGGTTAATTCGGAATCTGAAGCGATTTTCTCAAGAAGTTTGGCTAGGACTTCAAATTTAAATAACTGAGGCGTTTGGACGCGAACAAG
>JBJSXY010000166.1:0-6237 GCA_046086625.1 Pseudomonadota bacterium
AGAATGTCAATTAAGTGATGAGGTACCTTTTTTCGCTTGAGGGGATCAGGTTTGCTTGTTCCGATATTAAATTCTTTGTAGGGAGTAGTCGAATCAAGCGCAATTATTTCAGCATTGAGTTTTTCGGCGAGTTCAATGGAAAGGGCTGTCTTGCCACTGGCCGAAGGGCCAAGAAGGGTCAAAATCATCTGAGGATCCTGGTTTTCACTCATAAACTGTCCTTTGAATGTAGAGAAGATTGAACAGGAATACGATGGATAAAAGATGAAAAGCCATTTCTTGATAGATTCATCTGATTGACTAATTCTTCCATTAAGGCACCCAGCGAATGAGAAAGATAAGATGCCGAAGAGGGATTAGTTTGGCTTAACAACCAAGAAATTATCTGCTCGGGATGGGAAAAGCTCTCTTGAAAAACCCGGGGGTCACTCAAATGAGAAAGCAGGCTCAAAAACAGAGAAATCAGCTGCTCTTCTGGGACAAAAGATGGCCTTGTCCGAAGAGAAAAATCTCCGTCTCCAAAAAGATCATTTTGAAAACCCCACGCCGTCAAAAAGGGCTGAGACTTATCTAGGATGGGCCGCAGTTTTTCTGGAAGACGACAGATTTTAGGAATCAAAAGCGTTTCAACTGGCCATTTATTTTTTTTCCATAAGTCGAGAAGTCGACTTGCTTCGAATTGGATAGCTAGAGGCCCAATTTCGCTGACTATGAGTCCCTCCGTGTCCTCACAAATAAGAAATTTATCGTTCTTAAAAAGAAAATGAAAAGGATAAGATTGCGAGGACGGGAGGGGGACATCAGAAAAAGTAGGACTGGGATGTTTAAAATGAGAGGGCAAGTAATTGGGGGGAGTTGAAAAAGAAGATACTTCTTGATTGAGTTGTTTTCTAAAGGTTGTTAGTAACCAGGAAAAAATGGACTCTTGATTAAAACATCTGACTTCCCATTTTTGCGGGTGCACATTGACATCCACCCAGTCTTTTCTCAAATCCAGATAGCAAGTTCCAATGGGTTCTTTTCCAACGCCGAACATTTCTTGAAAAGCGGTTCGAATAGCTGACAAAAAAGCTCGATGACGAACTGGGCGCCCATTAATGAATAAAAAAAGCTCGGAGCGCGAAACGGAGTGTTCTGGAGGAGAAAGATAGGCTTCCAAAGTTATTTCATCGCGGATACCTCGAATTTCAAGGGGTGCCCAAGGAAGCTTTAGACACTCTTGAAAGCGCTCTTTCCGGGTAGGTGAAACCCAAGTGGCTAACAGTCGGGATTCATTTCTCAAAGCGAACCGGACCTTTGGATTTGCTAAAGCGATCTCTTTCAGAACTCGTTGGCAATGAGCAAGCTCTGTGTGGTTTGATCTTAAAAATTTTCGTCGAGCCGGAGTGTGTTTAAAAAGGTGGGAAACAACCACTTGAGTTCCAATCGGGGCAGCCAGCATTTGAATGGGCCCTTTAATCAACCCCTCATCGATGGTGAGTTGATAAGCCATAGCTTCATGGGCAGTTCGGCTCGTGATGGTGACATTAGAAACGGAGCAAATACTCGAGAGGGCTTCTCCTCTAAAACCAAAAGTTGCGATGGCTTCTAGATCAGCGGCAGTTTTAATTTTGCTGGTTGCATGTCTTTGAATAGACAACGGGAGATCGAGAGGAGAAATGCCAGATCCGTTATCTAGGACCCTGATTTCATCTAGACCCCCAGCAAATAGTACAATGTCTATTTGCGAAGCTCCCGAATCCAAGCTGTTTTCAATGAGCTCTTTGAGAACGCTAGCCGGACGTTCAACTACTTCTCCAGCCGCAATTTGATTGATAAGATCTTCAGAGAGTTGCCGGATTACTGAATGGGTCATGAGACCGGTACCGTACAATGCTTATTCTGGACTCGTCAATTAAGGCTCGAGCCACTTATCGAACACAAACCCGATTTCGACCTTGATGCTTAGCGTCGTAAAGGGCTTTGTCTGCACTAGCTAGAAGATCTCCGTGACTTTGAGTGGTGGAATCTCGCGATGACAAGCCTAAGCTAATCGTAACGGGGATATCTTGATTATCAAAACGAAACTGGGTCTTTTCAATGGTCGTACGAATTCTCTCTGCGATATCCACGGCAATTTGAAGAGGCGTGTCGGGTAGAAGAAGCGCAAACTCTTCGCCTCCATAACGGCCTAAACTATCTTTGCCTCGAATGAGCTTGTTCTTGATAAGGCCACAAACTTCTTTAAGGACATAGTCACCCGCTAAGTGGCCAAAGCGATCATTCGTC
Organism: Pseudomonadota bacterium; assembly: GCA_046086625.1. Lineage (GTDB taxonomy): Bacteria > Bdellovibrionota > FAC87 > UBA2466 > UBA2466 > RFNO01. The sequence goes on from JBJSXY010000166.1 coordinate 2,269, forward strand.
TGTTTAAAGTGATCAATATCAAACATGACTAGAGTAAGAGCTGTAGAGCGAGCTAAAGAACGAGAAAATTCCTCTGCTAGAATTTCAAGAATGGCTTTCTTGTTGAAAGTTTGAGTGAGATCGTCTTGGGTGGCTAGGTTATACATTTTTCCATAATGAAGGTTTTCAATTTTTCCTTCCTTAAGAAATTTTAAGAGAGTGCTCCCGCAACGGACTAAGTCACCGTCATTTAAGGGTTGATAAGTATCTTTTGGAATTTTCACATCGTTGATAAAAGTGCCATTCGTGCTGCCTAGATCTTTCACTTGAACTCCACTAGGTGACAAATAAAATTCAGTATGGCGTCTGGAAATAGCAGTTTCACCGATGCTAATCTCAGCTGTTAATTCTCTGCCCAAAACCATTTTTTCTTCAGTCAGGTAAAAAGACTTCCCGAGGGGTTTTCCCGAAATGACTACCAGGGTGGGGGCAGTGGCTTTGGCCTCCTCCAAACGAATCTTGAGTGTGTCACCATCAGCGAGGGCTGTCTTTGTAGATTCCCTGGACTCCGAATTCTCATCTGGGCCTTTTGGTTTAGTCATATCCCTTAGTATAACATGCGTTCTTTTATGAGAGCGCCATCAGTTTAGCTTTCAATATTCTCTTGGTTTCCTCAACACCGGGCTGGTCAAATGCGTTAACTCGATACAGTTCACCGGCGAGGGCGCAGGCCGTTTCTTGAAAAAATAAAAAGGCTCCCAATGTGAAAGGAGTTAGATTGGGAAGTGAAAATCGATAAGTGGGAATTCCTGCTCGATGAAGACTCTCTTCCGTTGCTTCACTTGCCAAAAGATTTAATTCCGAAAAAGTACGGTGGGTCAGAAAATTAAAATCAGGAGCTGAAAATGGTGGCTTACCCACTAATGGACTTTGGGAGTCGTCAGCCGTAATAAATCCTACAATTCGTTGTTGCGGTCCTTCTTTGAAAAGTTGAAGGAGGGAATGCTGATCGGAGGTTCCCAAAGCTGAAACGGGATTAGGGCCCACTGATAGGTTGGAAGTTTTCTGTTTTTTTCCCAAGCTCTCAGCCCACAACTGAACGTACCAATCCGCGAGCAATTTCATTCGGCTATCATAGGGCATGAGATATTGAATTGAATGACCGTTCCGGTCCCATAAGAATTGGGAAAAGGCATAGAGGAGCGCTGGATTTTCATGGGGAGAGCTCTCGGTCAAAATTTGTCTCATGGAGTTTGCCCCTTCGATGAGTTCTCGAATAGCAATTCCTTGCAGAGCTAAAGGGAAAAGGCCCACTGCCGTCAAAACACTAAATCTACCTCCAATATTGGGGGGCACTGGAAGAGCGTTCCAACTTTCAGTTTGAGCCAGTCGTCGGAGTTCACCTTGAAGGGGATCTGTGATGACCACCACATCATTTCTAGAAAAGAGCGGGCTTAAGTGAAACCAGGCTGCTAGAGTTTCTGTGGTTCCTCCCGATTTACTAATAATGGCAGCCAAACATTTTTTCTTCTGGATTAAATGCCGTGCTCTTAGCAAAGGAGCTGTATCTGCATTCGAAATCCATTGAACCTGAAAATCTTCAGAAGGAACCGGGTTTAACATTTCCTGAAGAGCGGCTGGCCCGAGGTAGGATCCTCCGATTCCAATACAGACCGCACCTTGATATTGGTTTCTTAATTTGAAAGCTAACGTTTCAATTTCATCAATCTGGCTTCGATTTCGATCAAGGGGCCAATCAAAAAAACCGATTAGTCCGCTCGATGATTTTTCTAGAAAAAGGTTCCAGGCTTGAGAAAGAATCGAATCGGAGTCGGAGTCTAAACGAATACTGGAAGGGATATTCCAGAGGTTACCTAAATCTAACGAAAAACTTTTGAGTGTCCATTTTGTTTTCATGAGAGCACCATTTTGTCTAGTTCACGACCCAGCACGAGTTTCTGAATCTGATTGGTTCCTTCAACTATCTGTAAAGCTTTTGCATCTCTCATCATTCTCTCCACTCCTAACTCGGGGAGTAAGCCTGAAAAACCTAAAGTGTCTACTGCTGCGCTCGTCATTTTCATTGCAAGATCGCTTGCAAGAAGTTTGCATTGGGAAGCTAAAGCAGTGATTTTCAAACCCTGATCTTTTCTGACGGCAGTCAGGGAAACAAGAGCTGTAGCCGCTTGGAGTTCAGCAAAATAACTCGCCCATTGTGCTCTTAATCCTTCTGAAAAATCGATAGTACCTTTTGTGCCTTCGATCCAAACGACTTCAAGCGCCGCTTGGGCCAAGCCTATGGCCGTGGCGGCAATTCCAACTCTTCCTGCGTCTAGTTGGGATAAGGCTACTGCGAATCCGCCATTTTCAACTCCTAACAAACACGACTTCGGGATACGACAATTCTCAAAAATGAGCTCGGTGAGTGAAGAACTCTTTAGGCCCAATTTGTTTTCTTTTTTTCCAACAAAAAAACCCGGGGTGTCTTTAGTAACCAGGAAAGCAGATATCCCTTTGGGACCTGGTCCGCCCGTTCGAGCCATCACAAGAAACAAATTGGCATCACTGCCATTGCTGCACCATAATTTGGTGCCATTTATTTCGTAATTATTGGAAATCCGTTTTGCAGTTGTAGTGAGTGATCCAGCGTCACTTCCGGAACCGGCCTCAGAGAGTGAGAACGCTCCCAAAAGATTTCCAGAAACAAGTCCGGGTAAAAATGTTCGTTTTTGATCATCGCTGCCGTAGTCTAGAACAGCCGCTTGAATCATTTGATGAACGCCTACCGTTATCGAATAAGAAGCGGAAAAACGAGACAATTCCGTTAATACGCAGTAGTGAGCCAAAGATCCGGCCGCTTTTCCTCCCCAATGCGTAGGTATCATCAAAGAGGACAGACCTTCGTTTTTCAGAGCATCAAAAATAGGACGTCGAAATGTTTCGTTGCGATCGTCTTCAACTGCGGTTGGGCGTATTAACGTGGTTGCTAAGTTTCGGCATGCTTTTACAAAGCTGTCTTGAAGGGGCGGCAATTCAGGAAAAAAAGAAATCATGAAATTATTTAGAAAGCTCTCTTGCAATAATTAGCCTCATTACTTCATTGGTGCCGGCTCCAATTTCCATGAGTTTTGCATCTCTCATAAAACGTTCAACAGGGTATTCTCTCATGTAACCGTAGCCCCCCAAAATTTGGATGGCTTCTAAGCCCGCTTGTGTGGCCATTTTTGCAGTGAAAAGTTTACATTGAGCTCCCAGAGCCATCGAACGATTGCCATTGTCAAAAGCTCGTGAAGCGGCATAAACCAAAGCTCTTCCGGCTGCGACTTGAGTCGACATTTCAGCCAAGCGTTCTTGAATCATTTGAAATTGATTTAAGGGGGTTCCAAACTGCGTTCTCTCTCCTGAATAGCGAGAGGCATGTTCCAAGCAAGCTTGAGCAATTCCAAGGCTAATGCCCGAAATCGTGATTCGCTCCATATTTAGGTTGTTCATCATGTGGGCCACGCTGTCATTTCCAGAGCCGATTAAATTTTCTTCAGGGACTTCACAGTTTTCAAAGGACAGCTCAGCAGTAGGTGATCCCTTCATTCCCATTTTTTTTAATTTTTTTGAAACGCGAAAACCGGGAAAGGTTTTTTCAACTATAAAAGTGGAGATGTCTTTCTTGTTCTGACCCGTTCGCGCGTACACAACTAAAACATCAGCATAGCTTCCATTAGTGATATAGGTTTTGCTACCATTTAAGACGTATTTAGATCCTTTTTTGTCTGCTTTAGTCGTCATCCCCAGAGCGTCGCTTCCAGCGCCTGGTTCGGTCATCGCCATTGCCCCAATCCATTCTCCCGAAATGAGTTTGGGAAGATATTGGGTTTTCTGTTTGTCAGAAGCATTCAGAAAAAGATTGTTTACCGTTAAAATCGAATGAGCGAGGTAGGAAAGAGTGGTAGAGGCACAGGCTTTACCTAGAGTTTCCATGACTAAAGTGGCTTC
>JBJSXY010000167.1:0-3885 GCA_046086625.1 Pseudomonadota bacterium
CAGGCTTGTTGGGCTTGTTGTTCCAATGTGTTGGGGTCATCCGAATAGTCATCCCCCCACCAGCGAAAGAGAGGAACTACATGGACATCTGCTTTTGCGTATTCCTCCACTATAAGTTTGACGGATTCCATTGCGCATTGAAGAGCGGGACTGCTTTTTGGCAGTAAGAAACAATAGGGTTTTGCGAGGGGCAGATGGGTTCCACCTCCGCTTTGATTTGAGTTCTCAGAAAATGGCAGGGGGGGCGGTTCAGAGGGGTCCTCTTCTTCATCGGTTTTTTGAGGTGATTGTGTTTTCTGATTTGAAGAAGGCGTTACTGGAAGCGTGGGATTGGACTTGGAACTGAGAAGTCGATTACGAGCTGAATCTGAAGAGGATTGGGCTGTATTAGTTTTAGAAAAACTGGGAGTTTTAGTATTTAGATCCTGGGATTTTTCAAAAGTGACAGCATCGATGGGGGGAGCTTTATCAATAGTCACCCCTGAAAAATTATCGGCTTTGTTGAAGCGATTTGTTTGAAATTCATTTTTGGAAGGTAAAGGTAAGTGATCCTTTTCAGCTCTGTGATTAGTTCCGGAGAGCATAGCGTTTGAACGGGGATCGGAACCCGCGGGAGTGGTTTGGATCCCGTTTGACTGTGCGGGAGTATTCGCAAGTGAGGGATTTGAATTTTCCATTTTGGTGGGATGAGTCTGGGCGCGGGCTTGAGGATGTGTTTGTATTTGCGGTTGAGTGCGGGCAGGGAGATCAATTGAAAGGGGAAATTCATTGGCGTTTGGATTGGGAACTGGGCTGACTGATACTTCTTGGGATGTTAATTTGTGAGTTTCGTTTTTTTCGGGATTTCCAAGGTTTTTAAATTTGTCAGATTTAAAAATTTTTGCGCTTTTACTTGAATCTGCGTTTAGGTCATCCCCTAGGTCAACTAAAGTTCGGGCGGGCTTACGTGAAGTGGAGGATACGTAAACCATGCCTCCCGAAAGCGCTAGCAAAGCTAGAGCGCTCCACTTTAATTTCGAGCCGAGATTGTCTGGTATCTTTGGCATAAATTCCCATTATCTTGTCGGTATTTAGAAGCTAAGAACCAAGTAAATTCTCTTTACTGATAAGAAGTGCATCAGCAGTGCCAGAGGCGTGTTAGCGCAGAGCAACACGAGTATTCAAGCAGTAAACAAACTTAAAAGGTGTCAGTCACCTTTCAAGCTTACTGGGAGACTGACACTGGATATACTGGATATACTTTATTCATGCATGCGCTTCCGATTATCATTGGCGTTCTTTGTGTTTTAGCGATTGCGTATCGCTATTACAGTGCTTTTTTGGCGGCCAAAGTATGTGTATTAGACGATTTGAAAAGAACTCCAGCGCATGAATTGAATGACAGTCAGAATTATCATCCCACACCTAAGTGGATTTTGTTTGGCCATCACTTTGCCGCTATTTCCGGAGCAGGACCACTCATAGGCCCTGTCTTGGCTGCTCAGTTTGGTTACCTTCCTGGACTCTTGTGGTTATTAGTGGGAGTGGTGCTTGCAGGAGCCGTTCAAGATTTTATTATTCTTGTGGCTTCCATGCGCTACCAGGGAAAATCTCTCGCCGAAATTGTAAAAAAAGAATTGGGAAAAACGGCTGGCATTGCAGCAGGCATCGCTGTTTTGTTTGTCTTGATTATTGCTTTAGCGGGACTGGGCCTCGTGGTTGTAAATGCGTTAGCTGAAAGTGTTTGGGGAACATTTACCATTGCCATGACGGTTCCCATTGCTTTCTTTATGGGGCTCTATGCTTATCGCATTCGACCCGGGCGCTTGGGGGAAGCTACCGTGATTGGAGTCTTGGCCCTTCTGGCAGCCGTTGTTTACGGAGGCGAGATTTCCCACTCCTCTTGGGCAAGCACTTTCTCTTTAACTAAAAATCAACTCACACTTGCCATGATGGCTTATGGCTTTATGGCCTCAGTTCTTCCTGTCTGGCTTCTCCTTTGCCCGAGGGATTATCTTTCTTCTTTCTTAAAAATTGGAACTATTGGGCTTTTGGTTTTGGGCGTCATGATCGTAAACCCAGAAATCAAGCTTCCCGCACTCACTGAATTTATCCACGGGGGAGGCCCCATTTTGTCGGGAAAAGTATTTCCCTTCGTCTTTATTACTGTCATGTGCGGCGCTGTTTCTGGTTTTCACGCGCTCGTGGCCTCAGGAACCACTCCAAAAATGGTGAGCCAGGAATCCCATTGCCGAATGATTGGCTACGGTGCCATGCTCATTGAAGGACTTGTCGGAGTAGTGGCTCTGATTGCCGTCGCAAGTCTTCACCCCGGTGATTATTTTGCTATTAATGTAAGCCCTGAAAAATTCGAAGGCTTAAAAGTCATGGGGTATCACATTGAAGAACTGCCTGTTCTTGAATCGGAAGTTCAGGAAAAAGTTCAAGGGCGAACAGGCGGAGCTGTTTCACTTGCCATTGGAATGGCAAAAATTCTTTCTCAAATTCCAGGGCTTTCTCGTTTTTTAGCTTACTGGTACCACTTCTGTATCATGTTCGAAGCCCTTTTTATTTTAACCACTATCGACACCGGCACTCGCATTGCGAGATTTGTGCTTCAAGAATTTTTAGGGAAAGTAGATAAACGATTCGAACGAACCGATTGGTTTACGGGAACCGTGATTACTTCACTTCTCACTGTTTGCTCTTGGGGGTATTTCATTTTTACTGGAAATATTGGAACGGTATGGCCCATGTTTGGAATTGCAAATCAACTCTTAGCAGTCATCGCTCTAGGAACCGGAACTCTCGTGATTCGTTCTTGGGGAAAGAAGAAGTATCAATGGATTACTCTTACTCCCATGGTCTTTGTGCTCATTACTACGAGCGTGGGAGCCTGGGAACTCAGCCGAGATGTATTTATCCCCTGGATTTTATCTTCTCAAAGTGAAGTAAAAGTTCGCGGCCTCATCGATCTCGGACTGACCCTTCTTCTCTTTAGTTGCCTCAGCTTTTTGGCCTTGAAAGCCATTTCAAAAATCAGCTCAGAGCATACGAAAAAAGTAGCTCGCGATACTTAGGCAGCGGCCAGTGTTTATCGGCAATAGTCATTTCAGTTTGATCGCAAAGCTTTCTGAGTTCCACAGCAATCGGAATGGCTTTGTCTGCTAAGAGTGCCATGAGTTCTTCTTCCGATTGTTTTGATTCAGAGTGTTTAATGAGCTCTGAGAGGGCACCCAATTGGCTTAAGAGGTTCGCATAAAGCAATTCCATTTCTTTGAATCTGGTTTGAAATAGGCTTTTTGAGTTACCTTCCGAAAACGAATTTTTTAATTCTCCCAGCTCCGTCAATTGAGCTTCTAAAGCTGGAGTCACGTAGCCTTGAACGAGATCCCTCAGCGTGACCAGTTCAATCGAAATAATTTTGTTATATCGCTCTACGGCCACATGATATCGAGCTTGAATTTCCGGTTCAGTCAGCACTTTCATTTTCGATAAAAACGCTGTGGCTTTTGGGTCATTAAGTTTTTTCACCGCTTCAGGAGTGCGGGAAAGCACTGGCAGTCCGCGTTCTTTTGCTTCTTTTTGCCACGCTTCTGAGTAGTTGTTTCCGCCAAAACGTATCGCTTTACTTTCAGTAGTGTAGCTTCGAATGAGTTCCATCACCGCTTCATCCCGACTGCCGGGCTTTTTAGCCAAAAGCGTTTTCAAGTCCTCTGTAGCCTGTTGAAAACTCTCAGCGATAGCTGCGTTAAGAATAGAAACAGGCACTCCCACATTGGCCGAAGCACCCACTGCGCGAAATTCAAATTTATTACCCGTAAATGCAAAGGGGCTTGTTCGGTTTCGATCCGTGTAGTCTTTCGAAATATCGGGAATATGGCCCACGCCTAAGTTAATGATTTG
>JBJSXY010000168.1:0-3685 GCA_046086625.1 Pseudomonadota bacterium
AATGAATTGCCAAAAGTTCCGCTGTGCGTTCGCCCACTAGGGGGATGCCCAAAGCAAATATAAATCTATCCAACGTTGTCTCTTTGCTTTTTTGAATTGAATCCACCAATTTTTGAGCGGAGCGATCTCCTTGGCGTTCCAGAGTCATCAGGGTTTTTTTGTCGAGATCATATAAAGTAGAAAAATGGCGAATGAGCTTGTTCTCTAAAAGTAAATCAATCCACTTATCGCCTAACCCTTCGATATTCATTGCGCGCTTTGAGCAAAAGTGCTTCAAGCCTTCGGCAAGTCGTGCTGGGCAGGCTATATTAGGACAGCGGTGAGCGGCTTCCCCTTCTTCTCGATGGAGTTGGGATTCGCAAGCTGGACATTTTTTGGGAAATACAATTGCTTTCTCACGGCCCGTTCGCTTTTGCTCAATCACACTCACAACATCTGGAATAACGTCCCCCGCTCGTTTCACAACTACGTGGTCGCCTATTTTAAGTCCAAGAGCTCTGATTTGGTCCTCATTGTGAAGTCCCGCCCGTTTGACTTCAACACCTCCCACCCAAACCGGTTCTAAAACTGCTACTGGAGTAATGACGCCTGTTCTGCCGACCTGAAAAATAACATCATTTAAACGAGTCACGCCTTCTTGGGCTTTGAACTTATAGGCCACAGCCCAGCGAGGGGAACGAGCGACAAAGCCCATTTCTTCTTGGTCTTTAAATGAATTTAATTTGAGAACAATCCCGTCGATCTCAAAGGGAAGAGAGTCGCGTTCTGTTTCTACTTGGCGGTAAAAAGCTTCAACTTGTTTCAGTGAGCTTACAACTTTGTAAAGTGAATGAGTTTTCAAGCCCCAACTTTTAAAGCTTTCTAGAAGTTCGAGCTGGGTTTTAGCTTTCAAACCCCGCATTGAAGCAACACCATGAGGGAAAAAATCTAATTTTCGTCTAGCGGCTACTTGAGGATCCAATTGCCTGATAGATCCGGCAGCAGCGTTTCTCGGATTGGCAAACAAAGGTTCTCCCGATTTGGTGCGCTCAAGATTTAATTTTTCAAAGTCTTCTTTGAAAAGAATAATTTCGCCACGAACCTCTAAAAGCGGTGGAAAATCACCTCTTAGATGCAGAGGAATACTTCTAATGGTTTTGACATTTTCCGTAACATCTTCCCCAGTTTCACCATCTCCGCGAGTTGCTGCGACAACAAGCCCCCCGTTTTCGTAAACTAGTTCAATCGCAAGACCATCAAATTTGGGTTCGACTAAAATATTAAATTTATCTCCTAAAGCCTCATTCCATCGCTCGTAAAATGTCGCCGATTCTTCTTCGTTGTAAATGTTTTGAAGGCTCAGCATTGGCTGAGAGTGTTTATACTTTGAAAATTTGTCGATAGGCGCGCCCCCTACTTTTTGAGTAGGAGAGAAAGGGCTTTTTAAATTGGGGTGCTCTGCTTCCAACGCAAGAAGTTCTTGGAATAATTTGTCATAAGCTTCGTCTGAAATAACGGGGGCATCTAAAACATAATAACGATAGTTATGCTCTTCAATTTGTTTTCGAAGGTTTTCTACTCGTTGTTTAATCGAGGATGAAACCATATCTCATCCCCTCCGAAGCTTAAGAACTCGATAGGCAGCTTCAAAAACGATACTGGAAGACATTTTAGAGGTTCCTACTGTTCTGTTTCTAAAATGAATGGGAAATTCAAAAGGGACAAACCCCGCTTTTAGGGCGCGGTATTTCATTTCAACTTGGTAAGCATACCCTCGAGATGTGACCGTTTGATAATCGATTGCTTCCAATGTTTTTTTAGTCCAACCATTAAAGCCGCCTGTCATATCTTGGGGAGACACCCCTAAAATAGTTTTGGCGTAAACGTTTCCGCCCCGACTAATCACTTTGCGGTGCCAGCCCCAGCCCGATGTTTGTCCCCCAGGAACATAGCGGCTGGCTATCACCACGTCATGACTTTGGAGTTCGTGAGCAATTCTTTTGGTGTCTTGGGGGTCGTGAGAAAAATCAGCATCCATTTGAATGAAGGCACCATACCCGCGTTCAATTCCCCACTTAAATCCAGCGCGATAAGCAAATGCTAATCCTTCTTTTTGTTGACGACTCAAAAGGTGAACTTGCGGAACTTTCGCTGAGAACTTTCGAACTAAGTTTCCAGTTCCATCGGGAGAGTTATCGTCAACAATAAGAATATCCACTTCTGGAACCTCAGAAGTGAGGCGCTCTAAAAGCGGACCTATGTTTCCGGCTTCATTATAAGTCGGAATGACAACAAGTGTTTTTCCCGCAGCTTCAGTTGTCATAAAGACAGAGCGGAGTAAGAGAGGCCATGCGCTTCTGCGACTGCTTGATGGACGATTTTACCCTGATAGGTATTAAAACCCTTCTTAATAGCATCAGAAGTTTTAGCGGCCCCTTCTGGGCCTTTGTCGGCAATGTCTAAAGCATAACGAAGCGTAACATTGGTCAAAGCATAAGTAGAAGTCTTCGAAACGGCTCCCGGCATATTCGTAACGCAGTAGTGAATTACTCCCTCTTCAATAAAGGTTGGGCTTTCATGAGACGTGGGCTTGCAGGTTTCTACACAGCCCCCTTGATCAACCGCTATGTCTACAACGACTGAGCCAGAAGACATAGAGGCGACTGTTTTTCGAGAGACAAGTTTAGGGGCTTTAGCTCCCGGGAGCAAAACCGAGCCAATTAAAAGATCTGCTTTTGAAACACTTTCTTCAATGTTGTCGATATTTGACATCAAAGTCAGGACTCGGCCTGCGAAAATATGCTCCAGATATTCAAGGCGCCTTGCATCTTGATCGATGATAGTGACGACAGCTCCCATCCCCAAAGCAACTTTAGCGGCATGAGAACCCGCAACTCCCCCACCTAATACGACGACTTTTCCTGGCATTACTCCAGGCACTCCTCCCAAGAGAATCCCTTTTCCCGTTTGAGTACTGCTCCAACTACTTTGCAAATAAAACGCCCCCACTTGAGCTGACATGCGACCCGCCACTTCGCTCATCGGTCTTAAAAGGGGGAGAGAAAGATCTTTTTCCTGGATTGTTTCATAAGCAATCCCTGTCACTTTTTTTTCAGCTAAAACTTCTGTGAGTTTTTTTTCTGCGGCTAAATAAAGATAAGTGAACAGGATTTGTCCAGGCCGAAGCAGTTCAAACTCTGAGGAGAGAGGTTCTTTCACTTTAATTACCATGTCAGCTGCCCAAGTATCTTGAGCTGTTGGCACCAGAGTGGCTCCCGCTTTTTGATAAGCTTCATCAGAGATTCCACTTCCAACGCCTGCATTTTTTTCAACGAGAACTTTGTGTCCTCGAGCAGTGAGTGCACGCACTCCTGCAGGAACCAAGCCCACGCGATTTTCTCGATTTTTAATCTCTTTGGGTACGCCGATGATCACAGTGATTTCTCCGGTAAAAGGTCTAAAATATCGTTTGCATCGATTTCTAAGGGGCCCTTCTCTTCAGAATGAAACTGCAATTTTCCTCTGAGTTTGCCTCCAGAAATCCGGATCCACGAGTCTGTTACTGTCCCATGGAAGTATTTCCCCGCCTTGTCCATTAGAGTGCACTTCTGTTTGGATTCCAATGCTTTATCTATTTTTTCGAGGAGAGGAAACATCGGGCAAAGTTGTATCAGAGACTCGGCAAGTGGGCAAGATTACTACCAAT
>JBJSXY010000169.1:0-2571 GCA_046086625.1 Pseudomonadota bacterium
CATTGGCATCATAACCGGGGCAGGGACGAGGTCCCCTCGGACGAACCACTTGTACCGCAGAGGGTGAATTCTGTTGGTGTTCAGCCAAAACTATTCCTGATGTGGTTAAAGCTAAAAAGAAAAGCGAAAAGAGTTTCATGAAAAACCTTTATTTCCTAAGGGAGAAATCCTCTGTGATGAGAATTTCAAAATCGGGAGGACCGTTTGCAGGAAGGGTGCCTAAAGGAAGGATACAGAAAACCAGGGCCTAAAGCCTTTTGGCGGCGAAAGAGGCCTTTCCAGATGTTTAACTTTTGGACAGGAAGTTTTGTTAAAATCGATAGTTGCCAGAGAGAGAGCTTGTCCAGCGGTTAAAACGAAAGTTTGAGTCAGAAGAAAAATTCTGACCATAATCCAATTGAGCCATCAAGGTAAGGTCGTTAGAAATCTGATAGCCTCCGGAAAAAGCAGCAGAAAAACCTTGGTCGTTTCTCTCACCTTGAGCCCGGTTAGGAAAACGTGAAGCTGACACTCCCAATGTTTGTGCGAAAAACAATTGAGGAGAAAGGTACATCGCATTGGCGAAATCTACATTGAGCCGTGTTCCAGAAAAATCTTGTCCTGCGGGCCGAAGTAGTGTTCCTGTAAAAAATAGAGCCGGAGTCCAATAAGGAGCGTTCTGTCTGCTTGCCACATATGCTCTAAGGACTTGATCCCAACCCGATCTTCTCACCGATTCACTTAAACCCGGATCTAAAAAATTTCGATTGGGTTGAAAAAAAGCTTCCAAGCCCACACTCCAATGATCATTCAATTTAATTTTTGCAAAAGGCCCTACGCTCCCACTTAAACTAAAGGGCTTATAAGCTGTAGTTTGGTACTGAAATGTGCCCGTCCCTCCAAGCTTAAATCCATATTGCGTTCCTTTTAAATATCCCCTCGTTACAAAATTGGAAAAATCTTGAACTAGAAATTGCCCGGCTTCAGTTTCTCGATTGAAATTGTAATTAAGGATGCCCTGATAAGCCCCCAAGTACTGCCATCGGGCTGTGGGGTCGGATGCGTAGCGAAGGCGCCAATGGGCAGATTGTTTTACTGAGCCCGTCGTTGAAGTGGTGTTGGCATCTTCTATATTTGGAATAAAAAGAACGTTTGAGTCATAAGCTGTCGTCAGCCCGACTTCTCTGATCCACTGGTTCTTGCTAAAAGAGCGAAGCTCTTGCTCTGAATTTTTTAAAACTTGTTGAGCTAAAAAAACGGATTGCTCATTTAAAGAGGTTCCTTGAGCAATATCCGCCAAAGCCGATTCTTTAGCATCAACAAAGGCACCTAGGGCATCTGTCATCAAATTTTCTTTTTGGTAGGACTGCGCAATCAAGAGCTTTGAGCTGGAGTGAAATGCTTCAGCTTTTGATGCAGCTTCAAAATGAGCACGACTCTCTTGCCAGTTCTGCCTCTCGAAATCAATTTTACCTAAAAGAAATTCGCTGGCTTCAATATTTACGTTTCCCTTCCTGGCTGTGTTCAAAAAGCGGTGAGCTTCATCTAGGTGCCCTTGAGTGAAATAGATGTTTCCTAATTCAAAGGCATAAAGAGAGAATTTATTGAAATTCTTTGTTTCTTTAGATTTATTAAAAAGCTTTAAATAAAGCTTCTTGGAATCCTCAAGTTCCCCTTTTGTTTTTTGAACGAGCGCTTTGAGTTCCAGAATTTGGGGTTCTTCCGGATGACTAGCTAGAAGCTTATCGAGATAAGAGTTCGCTTCGTCTGTCTTTCCTTCATGAAAAGCTAAAGACGCTTTCGTAAAAGAAAGCTCACTTTCAGCAGGAAGCGAGGCCAAACATAAGCTTGAGAGAAAAACAAAACCTAACGCAATTTGTCTCAAGAAAAATCCCCCTCCCATGTTTGTCAGAAAATTGTATTAGAGATATAGTATTTGGCAATGCTTAGAATTTTTTTACTTTTACTCGTCTTGGGGCATTTTACTTATTTAAAAGTTTTTGCTTGCGCCAAAGTAGCATTGAACATTGGCCATGTCGTAGATCAAGATGGGGTTCGGTTAAAGACAGGGGCAAATCTCGAAAAGGGAACTGATATCACTACAGGGCCCAGTTCTTTAGTGAAGCTTATTCTCATAGATGATTCGATTATTGATCTGGGATCTTCCTCTCATTTGAAGTTAACAGCTTGTGAGGGTAAAAACTGGGAAACAAGAATCAATCTTGATCTAAAAAAGGGCTCGATTCGAGCCTTAGTGAATAAAGCCCCCAGAAAGAAACGTGAAGTTTTTGAATTGAAAACGGAGACTTCAGTACTGGCGGTTCGTGGAACTGAGTTTTTTGTAAGTTGGCAGGAAAATAAAGCCGGACAAGTAGTGGAGCAAATTGGGGTGAGTGAAGGCAGGGTAGAGGTTCGCTCGCTTTTTGATGATGCTAGTAAACCCATTACGCTTACTACGGGAACTGAGTTTGTAGCCGAAGGGCGCATCGAAAAAGTAAGGGGAGAGATTAAAGTGGAAGCTACAAGTCCCCCTCGAGTTGATCAGTTTTCAGGAGATGAGCAGAGACAAGCAGAGCTGAATAGAATTAATGA
>JBJSXY010000170.1:0-4201 GCA_046086625.1 Pseudomonadota bacterium
GTTCTTGTTCATGGAGCGCGAGTGCTTTATGAATCTGCCATTATCACGGAGTATGTTGATGATTTGCCGTCTTCTCAAAATAAGTTGATGTTTGAGGATCCAGGCCTTCGAGCAGAAGTAAGAATCTGGACCTATTGGTGCAACACACGATTAAAACCGGACCTCGACAAATTCAAATATGGAGAAAGTCGTTTTTCGGCTTCAGATTGTGAGGGCGCAGAAGAAAGATTAATTCAGTATTTAAATAAACTTGAAATGAGTTTGTCGAAATCAAGTTGGCTTGTGGGGGAGAAGTTTAGCCTTGCTGAAGTGAATGTTTTTCCCTTCATACGACAGCTCTCTCGCATCCAGCCTGCTCCGGAATTTCTAAATCAATTTCCCCGCTTAAATAGTTGGCGAGAAATGATATCAAAACGAGCCTCGGTTGAGCTCAGCCTCAAATTGTGAAGGTTTAGACATAATTGTTTTATCGATTAATGATTTTGGAATTGTTAAAATAAGAAAATATTCAGCTGGGACTGGCATCATGGAACGTTAGTGGAGAACTGAATGAAGTTGATTGCTTTGGTCCTCGTCCTTCTTTTTCTAAGTATCGCGGAAGTAGGGCTCTCCGAAACAGCTGATTCTCTCAATCAACTCCAGAAGCAGAGCGTGGATTCTAGAAATGCTGCTGCGGGAGCGAGCGAGGATTTGGAAGCTTTAGATTATGTGCAAGGGAAGTTTCGAGTTCGCTCTTGGTACCCTTATTTTTATCCGACCGCTGAGGAAATGAACCCTCATCAGTCAGCAAAGCCTCGGATTGGCGTGTTTGAGAGCGAGAGCGCCATTCGATTGGTTCCAGCTTGGTAAGTTTTCAAAGAAAAAACGGCGCCCGATCAGACCTGTATGAATGTGAACCCTCCCTATTTATCGCTTTTACAAGACGACAGAGTAAAAAAAGCGAAAGAGGATTGTCCTCAGTTTGTGAAGGGGTATCAGTTGGATTCCAGCGAGCTGGGCGCAGTTCAAAGTCTAAACAGCTCTGGTGCATTGGCAGTCACTCCAGGTGGGGACGATTGGCAAACAGCTATTATTGGAGCGTTTAATCCGAATTCTTTGACGCCGGAACAAAAAAACCAAATCTTTGAAGCGAATTCTGCTATCCCGAAAGACGTGAAATATATTTCACCAAAGAAAGTTGTTTTTAGAAAATACATTGCTGATATTGGAAATCCAAAAAAGCTAGGCGCAATCGAATTGCAAGTGGGAAACACCCTGGCTCAGTTGCCCATGGGCGATCCTGATTTTCCGCCCCCTCCCGAGTGCCAGATTGAAGTGGTAACTCCGCAGCCGGTACAAATGGGGAGTGCGATTAGCTTAAATATAAAAGCCGATAGTGTTGTCTTAGGGGCAGGAATTGGATTTGCAAACAATAGTGATGCTCAAAACATCCTTAAAGAGCAAGTGATCTCTGATGGGCAATTGAGTCGTTTCCCCGTGCAGTCAATTGGAACCATGCAAAAAATCAATCAAAACTCAATCAGTATCAGTCTTACTAAAGAGGATCTCGCAAACCCTCTAATGGACATTTCTAGAAATTCTGCGAATGAGAGCTAAGAACAGATTTGGAAATTACGGGCAAGAGTTGTTGGAGTAAATTCATCTTCAGAGAATCAAGTGTGTGATGCTGATTTGAGAGTGTACTCTCCGCTACCGACACCGACACCGACACCGCTGACCTCTAAATATCCCGAGTGTGGCGGGACTCTGGGGTGTTATGACAGTGCAGAGGCAAAAGCGGTCGGAATAGCTTTTTTTCAAGATGGAAGTATCGAACCTAATCGAACAATCATTGAATATAAAATCCCAGAGGGCGGAACCTTTAAAGTTTGGAAGTATCAAAACTCTGACCGAATTATCAACTCCACCGGATTAGCAGCACAGAGCCCGCAAAAAAAAATGTTAACTTCAGGGAATGGCTTTAGTTCCGCCGACTTTACTTTTACTAAAGACGCCAAAAACATTAGCGGTCGGGCCTGTCCCACATTTGTTCATATTGATAATGTTAACCAGAAATTTGTAACGGACCGGTGTTTGTACTACACGGGCATGGTTTCTTGTTCGCAGAAAGCTTTTGGTTGTAGTGAAAATGGCCTTAAATACGATAACCCGAGCAGCGGTGAAGGAACAAAGCCTTCTTGGTTTGAGTATAATGTCCCCACTTGTAGTCAGCATGGAATGAGACTCCCAACTCTTTTTGAAGTGAAAAGCGATTGGAGCGAGCCTAAACAAATAGATACTAACGGCAACACTAGTGGCGACATAAACGACAAACCAGGCTATTGGTATAAAACTTGGCCTTGGTTAAAAGAACCTGACACAACAAAGTACAAGCAATACAGTGGGGCATGCCTTCCAGAGCCTCTACCCAAAAAACCATCTGGCGAAGACTTTATTTGGTCTGTAGACGGGCAAAAGGGAGTGCCCCATGAGATGGGTCTTCATTATAGGCTTAGCTATCCGACTGCGACTGCTGGAAATCAAAACAATTTCGCTAATCCCAAAGGAACCAATTGGCTCTTTTACAGTGACATTTGGGTTTATGGGGCCACGGGGGGAAGCGCGCCTAACTGGTTCAAATGTGTCCTTCCTTAAGCGCATTTTGGACTCTTGCAGCGCCCAAATAAGTTACTTTTAGTTAACTGAACGGAGAGCCTCAGCTTAAAAACATTTGGCATAAGACTTGTAGTTTCCCAATCTGCCCTGGCGGTCCGTTAGTTGAAGGGCAATAGTTTTGTTTTCTCAGTTCGTTCGGTTTCGAAAAAACAGGGAAAATTAAGGATGGGGTTCCAGGCTTAACCGTTTGGGACCCCAGATTTTTGTCCTGCCCCCAAGCCACAGACTTGAAAAAACGTAATATAATATGTATAATATATTATGTTTTTTGGTCAAACAATTTCTTCCCAAAGAAAACGGCTAGGCCTTTCTCAATCTGAATTGGCTTTTCAATCAAAAGTAAGTCTGCCCACCATTCAAAAATTGGAAGCTGGCACAGGAAACCCTTCTTTAGAAACCATGGAAGCCTTGCTTCTAGTTCTGGGGTACTCAATAAGCTTTCATCCGAGAGAAGCAGACTGGGAATTTTTACAAGCTTGTGGCTTACCATTAACTGGCCATTTTAATCAGGCTATCAAGCCGAATAAAGAACGACTCCAGCAAGAAATTCGATTGGCTCTGACTACTTTAAAAGAAGAGGGCCGTAAAAAAGAATCGTTACTAGCACTCCTCTTAGCTCTGAAAACACATTATCCATCGATTTATAAGCCTTTGGAAAAGAGTGAATTAGTTCGGGATGCTGAAATACAATTGAATCAACCTAAATTAATCAAGCTGAAGCGAATTGCACTTTCAAAGTTATCAAAATTTTTATGAAAGCTATTGATTTAAAGACCATAAAAAAATTCGTAGAGATGGCCGTTGAAAAACTACCCGGGGATTGGGTGATTATGGGCGGATCTGTTTTGCCGCTTTTGGGTAAGCAAATTCGAGTCACTCAAGATATTGATGTGGCTGGGCCCAAAAATTCAACTTTGGAACATACTTTGAAACTGATGGAAATTGCGGAGGAGCTTAATCTGCCGCCAGAGGCAATCAATCAGGCTGGCGCTTTTTTCTTAAACCGAATTCCCCATTGGAAAAACCACTTAATCTTAGTTGCCAAAGGAAAGAAAGGTGCCTTTTATCGGCCCGATCTTTGGCTTTTTATTCGACTTAAAATTTCGAGGTTGAGCGAATCGGATTTATCCGATTGTATTCACATGATAGATGAAGTTGAAGAAGCAGAACTTGAGCCCAAAAAAGAAATCGTGAACTTCATGAAAGCGGAGCTTGCCAAAGAAGATCCCCAATCTGCTAGAGGAAAAAGGATTCAGGAGCTTATCAAAGCCATTTCTTAGTAAAGAGACAGTTGAGAATCTTTTTTCAAGGGTTCAAGTCCTAAATGCCGGTAAGCTAAATCAGTAAGAACTCGTCCTCGACTTGTTCGATTCACAAAACCACATTGAATTAAGTACGGTTCGTACACGTCTTCTAAGGTTTCTTTTTCTTCACTCAATGCGGAAGCAAGTGTTTCAATGCCTACAGGGCCGCCACTGTATTTTTCAGCAATAGCTTTTAAATACAAACGATCCATTTGATCGAGTCCCAGTCCGTCAACATTGAG
>JBJSXY010000171.1:0-3824 GCA_046086625.1 Pseudomonadota bacterium
ATCGATTTGGGAACCAGGAAGGAAAGCCTTTACTCCGATATCTACGGACAATCCACCTTTTACTTTTGCGACAACCGTACCTTCAACCAACTCGTCTTTTTCACAAGCTTCGCTGATTTCATCCCAAGCGCGAAGAACGTCGGCTTTTTCTTTTGATAAAACCAGACGGCCTTCATCATCTTCTACTCGCTCAATATAAACCAGAACGTGTTCGCCGGGTTTTAAAGCCAACTCACCTTTGGTGTCTAAAAACTCTTGGGTATTAATTTGACCTTCAGATTTGTAACCGATGTCGATTGTAACAAAATCTTTGGAAGTTTTTACAATCGTTCCTTCTACGACTTCGCCTTCTTGAAAACGAGGTCCTTTGGAGGTCTCTTCAAGAAGCTGTGAAAAGGTTTTTCCACCTTCTTGCAGGCGTTCTCCGCCTTCTTCTAAATCTTTATCTTCAGTAGGTAGCTGAGGTAATTCTTTTACAGTTAGTTTTTTACGTTGAAACAAGATTCCTTTTCCCTTCGTCTCTGGGGTTAATCCAGCTCTAGTTTTATTTCGTGTTCCTAATTGCTCTCCCACACCGGGGTTTTCCATGGACATTATTGATTTACTCCGAACTTTCGTTCCTCTGAAAGCAAGTGGCCCCGCTTTCAGGTCTATCTCACGAGTTAAAATCCAGAAAAATAAGCCCCTTAGCTTATTTCTGGGCGACACGGGCGTGAGTCATATCGCTAAAAATAATCCCCCTCTTGTCCTATTCTTCCCAGTTCCTGTCAACTCCCATTTTAGTTCAGATTTGGGAAGTATTTTCAGGGTTTAAGACGGAACAGGGAACCGAATTTTAACCTTAGATTCCAACTAGCACCTATCGGAAAAGAGCCCTTGAACCTAAATGCCTTGGTCTTTTATTTGAATCTTCCCCCCACTATGAAAATAGTAACGCTCAGCTTAATACTTATCATTCTCGGCCTGGGGAGTACGGGATGCCATTCGAAGCCACAATCGAAAGGGCCAAGGATTCAAGTTTTTATACCTGCGATCATCAAACACTCTGAACCCTTTCGAAAGAAAATGGCAAAGGACCAGCTTGTTCTTGAAATTAGTATCCAAAAAACGGGTGAGACTCTCTGGCATCAAGCTGTGCCTACCGACTTAACCAACGAAATTGATATCCCCGCTCAGATTTTTGATAAGTACTCCCGGGACTTGGTAACGATAAAAGTCGTGATTCGGGAGAAGGAAATTGAGCTCAACCATGTCCCCCTTTTACAAGGAAGCCGGGAAGTAGCGGAAGAGGACCTTTTTCGAGAAGATGTCGAGCCAATCGTAATTTATCTTTCCATTAAAAGTTCTATTTCAGAAGATCGGGTCGAAGTACTTGGGTTCGAGCCAGTGCTTGATTAAGTCTCCACTCTGCTATTTTTGTGTGATCCCCACTCAATAATACTGCAGGAACTAAATGACCTCGAAACTCAGAAGGCCGAGTGTAGTGAGGGTACTCGAGCAGTCGCTTACCGTGCATCTTTAGGGAAAACGATTCGTTTTGTGTGAGTTCCTTTTCTTTTAAGGTTCCCTCTAAATGACGGCTTAAGGAATCAGCGAACGCAAGTGCTGGGAGTTCGCCTCCGGTGAGTACAAAATCTCCTAATGATATTTGATCATCCACCCAATGATCAATAAACCGCTGATCTACCCCTTCGTAATGTCCACAAACCAGGATTAAGTGCCTTTCGTTTTGAACAGTGAGATAGGTCTCCACAGTGTTTTGGCTAAGGGTTTGACCCGCCGGGGAAAAATAAATGACTCTGCTTTGCTGGGGACTTGTTTTAGCTTTGATATGTTCGATAGCCGTGACTAAACAATCAACTCGCATCACCATTCCACCTCCGCCGCCATACGCCACATCATCCACGGAACGGTAGTGATCGTCAGAAAAATCACGAAGTTGATAGACCGATAAATCAAAAACGCCTTTATCTTTGGCTCGTCCCAAAATACTTGAATTCATCCAACTTTGGATTACTTCCGGAAACAAAGTTAAAAAGTGAAAGTGTCTTTGGCTCACGGAAGATCCTCAAGATTATGGAGCCAAATTACTTTTTTCTTTAGATCGACTGAATGAATAAAGTGCGCTACTGCGGGAATTGATAGGGGGCCATTTATAGTTTCAAATACCCAACAACTTGTTTTGATTTGTCCGTCCGGAGAGGATTCCTCCAGCGCGATAAATTTACCAACCATTTCTTGAGTCTTGTTATCGTAAGCGGTCAACTCAAGAAGATCGGAAAGATAAAACTCATTTTGCTCTAAAGAGGGAAGAGAGCTTCTGTCTGCGAATACAGAGAGCCCCACCAATAGTTTGGCTGTTTCTTCAGAGCTAATACCCGACACTTCTAATTTCCATCCTTTAGGCATCCAACTGGCCGACTGAACAGAGTAAGAACGAGCAGTCTCGGAAGAGGTACCTATCCAAATAATATTTAAGTGCTCTAAGGAGGACTCTTTCCCAGTGGGAGTAAAGATAACGATAGCGCCGTGATATCCATGAAGGCGCGACACTTTGCCGATTTCAATGAGCTTTGTAGAAGAACTACTCAAGAATTTCTAAAACAGAACGCTTTCGAAGTTTGGTCGAGACCGCTCCTAAAATGGTTCTTAATGATCGAGCAGTTCTACCTTCTTTACCAATGATTTTGCCCAAATCTTCTTTAGCTACTTTCAGCTCAATAACCGTGGTTTGCTCTCCCTCGATCTCCGCAACGTTCACTTGTTCAGGAAAATCAACCAAGGCTTTTGCCATGATTTCCACTAAGTGTCTAAGCTCTTCTGGCTTTTCAGATTGTGTACTCATCCAGATCCCTCCTGATTAGGCTTCAGGTGATTTGCTCGGAGCCGCTTTTTTAGTTGCGCTCGCTGTTTTTTTCGGGGCTGCAGCTTTCTTTTCCTTGGGGGCTTTAGGAGCCTTGGGCGCTTTTGCAACAACTGGAGCAGAAGCTTGCCACTCTTTTAATTTGGGTTTCAAAGTGTTCCGAACTGAATCAGACATTTGAGCTCCAACACTTAACCAATACTCTAATCGATCACGATGAACCGTTAGGGTATCTGCTCCTTTGATTGGATTAAAATTTCCAATATGCTCAATAAACTTACCATCCCGAGGTGCTTGATTGTGTTGCACTACAATTCGGTAAATGGGTTTTTTCTTACTTCCGCGTCGAGAAAAACGAATCACTGTCGCCATTTAAACTTGCCTCCACTTTGGCTACGTCCTACCACAGTCCACGGCGTTTGCCCATAGGCGATTTTGTAAGTCGAGTCATCATCTTACGGGCCTCGAGAAACTGCTTCATGAGTTTGTTAACATCTTCGACTCGAGTTCCGCTACCTGAGGCAATTCTTCGGCGTCTGGATCCATCTAAAAGATTATAATCCACTCGTTCATCTGGGGTCATGGATTGGATGATAGCTTCAATTCGTTTAATTTCAGCATCTGGAGGTGCAAGGTTCTGAAATTGTTGTTTTAAACCAGCAGCCCCCGGGAGAAATTTGAGCAGGTTTTCGAAGCTTCCCATCTTCTTAATTTGCTGAAGTTGGGCATAAAAATCTGCCAACGTAAAATCATTCTTTTTGATCTTTTTAGCTATTTTAAGGGTTTCGGTCTTGTCGAATGTAGTTTCGGCCTTTTCAGCCAATGACAATAAGTCCCCCATATCCAAAATACGAGAAGCAACTCGGTCGGGATGAAACGATTCAAAATCGGACGGCTTTTCTCCAGTTCCAATAAACTTAATAGGGCAGCCGGTAACTGCTCGAACGGAAAGAGCCGCTCC
>JBJSXY010000172.1:0-7533 GCA_046086625.1 Pseudomonadota bacterium
CAAATCGAATCGCTTGATAAATCTCAGGCTCTTTCTCAGCTGAAAGATCAATGCATTTAGCGTAACACCCACCTTCAATATTAAAAATTCCCTTCTCACTCCATCCGTGCTCATCATCGCCAATGAGTTTTCGTCGTGGATCAGCCGACAGAGTTGTTTTGCCGGTTCCAGACAAACCAAAGAAAAGGCTCACTGAATTATCTTTGCCAACGTTTGCCGAGCAATGCATCGACAACACATTTTTCTTAGGCATGAGGTAATTCATGATAGTAAACACGCCTTTTTTCATTTCGCCAGCATACTCAGTTCCCAAAATTACCAATTGCTTGTCTTCAAAACTCACTGCCACGCTGGTTTTAGAAGAAATCCCTTTGGTGTATCTATTCGCAGGAAAAGCTCCCGCATTGTAAATTGTGAAATCGGGTTTTCCAAAGCCATCAAGTTCGCGTTGCGTAGGACGAATTAACATGTTGTGCATGAAAAGCGCATGATACGCTCTGGAACAAATCACTCGCACTTTCAGTCTGTTTTCGGGCTCCCAACCCGCATAACCATCCACAACATAAATTTGCGGGCAAGTATTGAGGTAATCGATAGCGCGCTCGCGATTAATTTTAAAAGTGTGGTGATCAAGTGGAATGTTGACATCGCCCCACCAAATATCTTTTGCGCTCTCTGGATTCTCAACAATTCGTTTATCTTTCGGACTTCGGCCAGTTTTTTCGCCGGAGTAAACCATTAAAGCGCCGGTATCAGAAATGGCCGATCCGGTTTCATTTCGAAGAGCTTCTTCGTACAGCTTTGCAGGAGGTGCATTTCTTAAAACTTTTTTTGCGGTAATTCCTTCTAAAGACAAATCGAAATTTGTTTCCATGCGGGCTTCCTTTCAGGCGAAGGCATAGTTATACCACTGGATAAAAAGTCTGAAAATAGCTCGAAAATATATTGATTTCAGTTACTTATACCAATTCCCCACGGGCACCTGAATCAGTGGTACTCTCTGGGCGATGAATTCGCCTTTTATTCCGCTAGGTTCGGGAGAAGTGCTCCCCTGGGAAACCCACCCCTCTTTATCAGTGATTCATCAACTCAAACTTTTTAACTTTCCTGTTCCCAGTGGAATTATCTTGATTAATCCACTTCGAAATTCCGAGGGACTAACGATTGAATTTCTTGAAGAGCTAAAAGAAGAAATCCGACAGCGAGAATTCAAAACAGATCTTCTCGTAACTGCTTTTTATTATAACGAGCAGGGAACTATTGCTTCACATTCCTGCGCGGTGGAATCTCTCGAAATTTTATTTCGACAAATTGGGGAAATCTCAAGTGAACCTCATCAAATTGATTTTTTAATTTTAGAACGAGTACCGGGTTTCGTGCGAGGCCGCGCTTTTTCTCAAGCAGGCTTCTGCGATGATTGGCTGGAATTTCAATTGGGTAAGCCAGAAGATCAAATGCCCCTGACCGAAATTCCAATCGAAAAGCTTTTGCTCGGTGAATCTTGTCTCAAAGGAGATTTTAGGGGACGAGTTCAAGAGTTGCTTCGCTCGAGTAGAAGAGCTTTAGGCGAAGATAATTGGGCCATTGAATGGAATGATACAGGCGAAGCGGTTTTTTTAAATTCGATTGAAAAAATTAAGTCTCCCCAACGGATCCAAGATTCATTTCTTCGATTGGCTAAATGGGAAAACCTACAAAAAGAATTAACGGTTCTCGAAGGAAGTCTTATCGCTTCATCTTCTCCCAAACTTTTTCAGTACTTTCATCATTGGGCACCTGATCTTTGTGGGGGGCGCCCCTTTGTGCTTTGGCAGAACAATCAAATTGAATTCAATGCTTCTCTTTTAAGTGATTTCTTAAGAAGTTTTGGCCTTCCCACAGGCCCCTTATCAGGGTTATTCGAGAATTTTTCGCTTTCCAAATTTCCATTGAACACTTTTCGATTCTGGAGAAACTCACCTCGCTTTTTCAGATTTTTTCATGATTTGAGGCTAGGGCCAGGACTTGCGTACCGTCTTTCCGAAAAGCTAGCTCAATTTAAAACCGTTCCAGACAAATCTTTTTCAGAACTTTTTCAAGAGTGGCAAAATATTTTCATTACTTCCAGCCATACTCTCTACCGCCTTTCTTGTTTGCAATTAGTTTCGTCAGGCTTTTCCAATCACAAAGCTCAAAAAGCGGAAACAACCTTAAAAACTGCAACTAGCGAAGCTTTTTCAAGGCTTAGGCTTGCTATAGACATGAAAGCCCTGGGTTGGTACTCCAGAGGATTAATCCCCTCTGATTATGCAATTTGGAGCATGCATAAGGATCAAGTTCTAGATCTAGAAAGTAAACTCGAGTAAACTCGGTTCTTCTTTAAATGAAGCAGAGACTCGTTCAATTCATCGACTATCTTCACAAAAAGGTCAGCGAAAATCCTGTCCTCGAAAGTGTCCCTTATTGGGTCGCTGGATTTTTAGTGGGGGGAGTCGCTATTTTTTATTCGCAACTTTTTGAAGAAGCTATTGTGATGGCGAGATGGGTTCTTGTGAACTACCCTTCTTGGCTTTTTTTATTAGCCCCGTTTTGTTTTGTTTTAGGAAGATGGCTTGTTGAAAAATATGCCCCCACAGCAGGCGGTACGGGGGTTCCTCAAGTGATTCAAGCTTTATCGTTAGATAGTCCTAGACAGAACTCTGAAATCGAATCGATTTTAAGTTTACGAGTAGCAGTCATTGTCATTTTAAGCTCAATTTTATGCACTTTAGGTTCAGGAGCTCTTGGAAGAGAAGGACCCATGGTTCATATCGGAGCATGCGTCTTTTATGTAGTGGGGAAACAATTTGGACGAATTTGGCCAGTGCTCGAACACCGGTCCTGGATAATGGCCGGAGCAGCAGCTGGAATAGCCGCTGCTTTTAATGCCCCCTTAGCGGGAGTCGTTTTCGTTCTGGAGGAACTTGCTCAGCAGCATTTTCATCGATTTAAAACAGCCGTTCTGACTGCTGCTATTATTGGGGGAGTTGTTTCTCAGTGGCTTTCGGGAAGATATCTCTTTTTAGGTTATCCGAAACTCGGAGTGGTTCCACTCAGTGCCATTCCCTGGGCCCTGGGGCTCGGTGTTTTAGCGGGAATTGTTTCCGTTCCTTTCATTTTGATGGGCAGCTCCAAAGTTCGTAACTGGTTCAGCCATTATTTTCATACTCGAATTCAAATTGCTGCTGCAACTGGAATCATCGTGGCTTCCATTGCAGTTTTTTTAAATAATAATTCTTTGGGTGGGGGAATTTCAGTCATTCAAGATTTGCTCTTTGAACCCGACTTTAGAGCTGATTGGTCACTCGTGGTAGCTCGTTTTTTAGCAACCTCTTTATCTCACTTAAGTGGATGCGCAGGCGGGTTTTTAGCTCCATCGTTGGCGTTAGGAGCAGCGATAGGTTCCTGGTTCTCAACTCTTACTGATTACTCCAATCATAATCTTCTGGTGCTGGTGGGGATGTCTGCTTTTTTAAGTGCTGTTGTTAGGGCCCCCTTTACGGCTTGGGTCATTGTAATGGAGATGACCGATCGTCGATCTGCAATTTTTCCCCTAATGGTTGCATCCATTGCTAGCTATGCAACTTCTCACTTTATCCAGCAACACATGAACAAAACTCAGTAAGGAGTAGCCGATGAGATTTTTTATTTATCTATTTCTGTGCTTAAGCATTCTAGGTTTCAAATCAGTTGCAACCACCCACTCGAAAGGTCGTTCGAAAGATTTGGATGAAAAACTAAAGCGCCTTAAAAAAGTGAAATTAGATGCCTCTCAAAACGCACTCAAGCCTTCCGAAAAAAAAGTACTTGAGAAACTTATCGAAGCTTCAAAAATTATCGACCTGATTTATTTAAGGCAAGTTTGGGAAGGAAACCCAAAGCTTCAAGAAGCACTCTCAAAGAATCAGACTCCTGAGGGGAAAAGACTTTTTTTTCTTTTCAAACAAAATATGGGTCCTTGGTTGCGCCTTGAACATGATTTGCCTTTTATTCCTGGCGTTCCTAACCCCAAACCTGCGGGAGCTGGATACTACCCAGAGAACATGACTAAAGCTGAATTCGAGTCATGGTTAAAAACTCTTTCCGAAAAAGACCAGATCTCTGCTACGGGTTTTTTCAGTGTGATTCGCAGAAACCAAGAGGGAAAGCTTGTTTCCATTCCTTATTCAGAGGTTTATCGGGAATTTCTTGAGCCAGCCTCAAAACTCCTGCTGGAAGCAAGTGCATTGAGCGAGAACTCTAGCCTTAAGAAATTTTTAAAACAAAGAGCGGAAGCCTTTTTATCAGATAACTATTACGACAGCGATGTTGCGTGGATGGAACTAGACTCCAAAATAGAGCCTACTATTGGCCCCTACGAAACTTATGAGGATGGTTTATTCAATTACAAAGCAGCTTTTGAGTCTTTTATCACTCTTCGAAATGACGCAGAGACTGACGCTCTAAAAAAGTTCAGCGCCCACTTACAGGATCTTGAGAATAACCTTCCCCTAGAAGACAAATACAAAAACAAAAAAATTGGAGCCAATGCTCCTATTCGAGTAGTGGATCAAGTATTCACAGCAGGGGAAGCAAGAAGAGGAGTCGCAACAGCAGCTTTCAACTTACCTAACGATGAAAAGATCACCCAAGAAATGGGTTCGAAACGAGTCATGTTGAAAAATGTTCAACAGGCTAAATTTGAATCCGTACTGTTGCCTATTTCAAAAACCGCGCTCTCAAAAAGATCGCAAGCTGAAGTGGCGTTTGACCCTTTTTTCACCCATATTTTAATGCATGAAGTGGTTCACGGACTGGGTCCCCATCAAATTAAGGTGGGGGGCAAGGAAACAACAGTACGAATGCAGCTCACAGATCTCTACGCAGCTTTAGAAGAAGCCAAAGCAGATATTACAGGTCTTTATGCCATGAAATACCTCATGACTAAAAAAGTGATTGATCCAGCGCTCGCAAAAAGCATGTACACGACTTTTCTTGCAAGTTGTTTTAGATCCGTTCGCTTTGGTATTAACGAAGCCCATGGCAAAGGCATTGCGCTTCAATTCAACTTTTTATCCGATGAAGGAGCCTTTGTGTTAGAGCCCGATGGCAGTTTTTCTGTCGATTTTTCAAAAATAGAAAGTGCGGTTTCTAAATTAGCCAATATCATTCTAACCATTCAAGCTGAGGGTTCTTACGAAAAAGGAAAAGCCTTATTAGACAAGTATGCTGTTATTCGCGCTCCCATGAATCGTATTTTGGAAAAGCTTTCTCAAGTTCCAATCGATGTTCAACCCTATTATCCGTTAGCGGGAGAAAAAGATACTTAAGTGGGACTAATAGGCCGCATCGACTTTCGTAAAAGCTCCAAGATATCTGTGGTGAGGATATATTCGAAAGCAGTTCCAGAGTTTAAAACTAGAGCCATGGAAGGATCTAATAACTTCAAAAGTACATGAGCTTTTATTTTTAAAAAATCGAAGCTTTGGGTTTGCGCCCAAGCTTTTAATCTTTCCATGGAATCGAAAACAGGAACAGCTCGGCCATTTTCAAATTTTAGAAACAACGGAAAAAACCTGTCTTTAAGGCTCAGCTCGGTCCAAGTGCCCTCTTGAGTCTCTTCTTTTCGAACTGGCATAAAAATGACCGTATTCAAAAAAGTATCGTAGAAAAAATTGGCAAACTTTTGATCCGCTAAAGCCGATTTCAAAGCTTCATCCAAAGGGGTTTCAGGTTTTAGGTCGTCTGTCATTAATAGAAGGGTTTTATCTCACTCAAGAGCGGATCACAAGGATTAGAAACTGCATCCTAAGACGAACTGTAACGAGCCATTTCCGGCTGAGTTATTTAAAACCATACCGATTTGATCTCGAATGATAAAAGCTTCTGTGCGATAAGCGATTCCTAAATACAAATGAGGATTCGCTTGCCAATCAAGTTCTGGAGTAAATGCAAGGTCAGGCAAGAGTTCCTGATTATGGCTCGCTCCAGCTGCATAGTTTCGATATTTCATAAGAGAGAAATACAGAGGGGTAGAAAGCGTTATGGTTTCACTCAAGGTAAAAACAGGCCCGAGCAACATTCGATTTTCAAAAATAGGATGGGCAACAGCTCCTGAAGAACTCTCATGGCCGGCATTGTTAAAAATATAAAAAATGGGAGTTTCCCTAAACTCAAATCGAACATTAGGTGTAATGGGCATCGCAAGAAGAAAAGTGGTTCGAAGAGCCGTAATCAGGCCAGACTCCTTAGAGCTTCGACTTAAGGGCAAGTTGGCGCGAATCTCAGCCGTTGCTGTCAAACCTGTTTCTTCATTTTTCCTAAATTCCCTTTTCTGATAACGAATAAAACCATCCCCGAAATTCAGAGTTTGTGTCTTGTCGGAACCTGGCGCTGTAAAAAGGCTTTCTCCGAAACTTAAACGCTCATTTGAGTTGAACCAATAGCTAAATTCATAGAAGTTTTCGGTTGAAATATTTCCTTTTCGAGTCCCCAAAGTGGGACGAACTTCGATAAGCCCAGTGAGGGGTTGTGGAGCACTAATTGAGGGGTTTTGCGATCGTAAAACAGATGAATCGGGCAATGCATGGCGCCCTCTTTGAGCCCATGCCATGGTATTTAAAAGACTGAGAGTAATTCCCCAGAAAAAACGCACGCAAGCCCCTCCCCCCGCCCGTGTATTCTGCAAGTGGGGTGCCCAAGACTTTCTTGCCTAAGTTCCCCTTTTTAGGGTTTAACAGGTGACGAATTTTGTCACTTTCTAGGGAGAGTCGCCGTGAAATGGATTGGATTAGGGCTTTTATTTTCAGTTGTAAGCTTAGCTCAGTCGACTTTGTTTTTTAATGGAAAAATTATTTCTTCTTTTTCGTTATTCGAAAATCCAGTGAGTGAACTCTTCGTGAAAGATGGCAAAGTACAAAACGCGGGAAACCAACTTGAAGTTCCCCCAGGAACCCGTCGAGTGGATCTTCAAGGAAAGTGGGTTTATCCAGCCCTTGCTGATGCTCATGTGCATTTGTTCCCAACAGGCCAAGAAAAAAAACAGCTCAATTTGCGAGGAAAGTCTTTAGAGGAAATTCGAACGCTCCTTCTCGAAGCTCTTACCAAGAAACCTCGCATTCTATTTGGCTTTGGATGGGATCAAAATCTTTGGCCAAACAAAGCATTTCCTGAGATTTCTTTTCTGGATTCTATTTCAAATAAAATCCCCATCATTCTTTTTAGAATTGATGGACATGCGGCCTGGGCAAATTCTGTAGCTCTTCAAAAAGCAGGCCTTATAAAAAAGGCTCTGGTCGTTGATGTGGGAATGGAGAAATTACAGAAGCTCATCCCGCTTTCTTCAGAAAAAGAAATGGAAGAGGAAATCATGCTCGTCATCAACCAGGCTTTAAAAACCGGGGTTACTTCTCTTCATGATGCTGGAATTTCCAAAAGAGAATTTGAGGTTTTAAGAAAAGTTATCAAAAACAGAAATCTCCCATTTCGCTTTTATGAAATGGCATCCTCTACCGATCGAAAAGAGTTAGAACAGAT
>JBJSXY010000173.1:0-12121 GCA_046086625.1 Pseudomonadota bacterium
CCGTTGTAACCAATAATTCCGCACATACCATTCTTTCTCCCGCCCCAAACCGTCAGTATTATCTATTTTAATTGGGCTTTTCAAGGATTGGGTGGGCCCATTGAGGAGGTGTGAAATCACTTGTACTTACAATTACTTAACCATTCCTGAAACATCAGAATATCCCAAAGATGGTGTTGCCAGTTTCGTTTTCCTGATAGGTGCTCGTTCCATAGCTGTCGAACAACGGGGGTTTGAAGATATCCCTGTTGGTTTAAGCGCTCTTCGGATAGTAAAGATTCAGCCCAAGTGCGAAGCGGTCCTTGAATCCAGGACCCTACGGGAACACTGAATCCCTTTTTAGGTCGTTCGAATAGAGGCTCAGGAACATAATGACTTAGAATATTTTTTAAAATAATTTTTCCATTCCTGTGATTCATTTTGAACTGAAGTGGCAACGACCAAGCCAATTCCACTACTCGATGATCTAGGAGTGGAACACGACTCTCCAAACTGACTGCCATAGAAGTTCTATCGAGTTTCACCAAAATATCGTCAGGTAAATAGGTGACCAAATCAAAATACATCATGCGTTCTATCGGCTCCTCAAAGTTGGGCCATGATGCTTCATCAGTGATTAAAGTAAGGGGTTCATTATTAAGCAAAGTCACCTGACTGGGAGGATTAAAATGAGAAGTCAAAGCGATATAGAGTTCCTGAGGATTCGATACTCTTAATACCTCAGAGAGTTTCTTGATTTTCTCTCCCGGTGAAACCCAACGGAGATTTGCAGGCAAAAGGCGTTCAATCGAATGAAATAAAAGATTCCAATGGTGCGGTTTAACTGAGTTTAATAAGAAAGCTAATTGTTTTTTTAATGTGGGACTCAATTCTCCGAATCGATTCCAAAAAGTTTGGCCCCATAAATAGCGATCGTATCCACCAAATAGCTCATCTCCTCCATCTCCCGAGAGTGAAACTGTTACTTTTTCTCGAGCCAATTTTGTCACTAAGTAAGTAGGAATTTGGGAAGAATCGGAAAAAGGCTCATCAAATAACGATGCTAATTTAGGAATTACATCTTGAGCTTGTTGGGCAGTAACTATCAGCTCCGTGTGTTCAGTTTTTAAATGCTGGGACATGCTTCTTGCGTATTCAGACTCATTAAAAGCCGACTCTTCAAATCCGATGGTAAATGTTTTTACTGCTCGGCTACTTTGAGACTGCATCAGAGCTACAATGAGAGAAGAATCAATTCCTCCCGATAGAAAAGCTCCTAAGGGAACATCTGCTTCCATTCTGATTTTAACCGCATCTTTTAAAGTATTATGGAGAGCGAGTTCGGCATCTTGGAAGCTTCCTGAAAATCTTTCTCTCACGCCTTGGTTACAAATGTCTCGCGCCGACCAATAAGGACGCAAAGCTAGAGAGTCAGGTTGCGAAGCTTGGAAACTGAGAAGAGTCGCGGGGGGGAGTTTTTTTATGTCTTCAAAAGGTGTGTAAGGAGCGGGAATACAACTATGCCTAAAAAAAAGATTCACTGAGCGTTTATCGATGGAACTTGAGAATTCAGGCAGAGCGAAGAAGGATTTAAGTTCTGATCCGAAAACAAATAATCCCTTAACAAAACCATAATAGAGGGGCTTTTCTCCTAGGCGATCGCGAGTTAAGAACAATGATCTCAGCTCTCGATCCCAAATAGCCATTGCAAACATGCCGTTTAATTTTTTTAAGGTTTCGCTAATTCCCCAAATTGAAAAACCAGCTAATAAAACTTCCGTATCCGAGCGTCCTCGAAAGGGAAAAGAAAAGAGATTTGAGTGGATGATTTCATTTTTGAGATCGTGGTGATTATAAATTTCACCATTAAAAAGGACCGTATATCGACCGCAAGCTGATTGCATGGGCTGGCGGCCGTTCTCAGAGAGATCCAAAATAGCCAAGCGTCTAAAACCAAACCCGATCCCAAGCCTTTCATCTATCCAGAATGAACCATCATCTGGCCCTCGATGCCGAATGGCGTCAGTCATTTTGGATAAACGACTTTGATACCATTCTAAAGATTTATCTGTTTGGGGATTGAGGATGCCTGCAAAGCCACACATAATATTGATTGTGACATCTTTAAGGGACCGGGAAAAGGGACATGGTTGAAACACTTCTTTTTGAATTAGTGATCCCCTGTTTTAACGAGGCTCATTCGCTAGAAGCTCTGGTTAAAAAATCTGCCGATGGTGCCCTCCAGTATGGATTAACGCCCCAAACCTTTCAGTTGATCTTGGTTGATAATGGAAGTCTGGATCAAACTTCAAATGTTTTAAGTAATCTAAAGCAAACGGACCTTGGTCAATGGTTTAGAGTTTTAATGCTCAAAAATAATCAAGGCTATGGCGGCGGTATTTATGAGGGACTAAAAAATACTCAAGCTCCCTGGGTGGGGTTCACTCACGCTGATTTGCAGTGTGATCCGCAAGATGCCATTCGTGCCTTTCTTAATTGTAAAGAGAGCCAACGTCTCACCTTAGTTAAAGGTAAAAGGAAAAATCGAGCAGTTGTCGATTGGATTGTGAGCCGAATCTTTGAATTTTCAGTGGGCCTTTTGTGGGGATTTTGGTGTTTTGATATAAATGCTCAGCCCAAAGTGTTTTCTCGAGAACTTTTGGAAAAAATAAAACAACCCCCCCGGGGAATTTCTTTTGATGCTTTTGTTTTGTGGACAGCAAAAAGAGACGGGTATTTTATTAGCGCTCTTGAAGTAAGCTTACTCCCAAGATCATTTGGACAATCTCATTGGAACCAAGGGTTCCAAAAACGACTCCTTACATTCCTAAATGTGTTGAAAGAGCTTTTGAAAACAAGAATTACAGTTCAGTCACCATAGAAGGTTTAGATTTCTGGGAGGGATTTCCCGCTGAAGTAATAAGCTTTCCAAATCCCATTCTTTGATAACGCTCAATATCCGCTTCAACCATCATTTGGATCATTTTTTCAAAGCTGACTTCTCGCTTCCAATCGAGAGTCTTTTCGGCTCGAGTGGGATCGCCCAAGAGGCTGTCTACTTCCGCAGGTCTAAAAAAAGCGGGATCGAGCTTTACCCAATCCTCATAATTAAGTCCAACCACTTCAAAAGCTAATTTCGCAAATTCTCTTACAGTGTGTTGTTTTCCCGTTGCAACTACGAAATCTGAAGGCTCTGATTG
The DNA here is from genome assembly GCA_046086625.1 of Pseudomonadota bacterium. Classification (GTDB taxonomy): domain Bacteria; phylum Bdellovibrionota; class FAC87; order UBA2466; family UBA2466; genus RFNO01. The sequence goes on from JBJSXY010000173.1 coordinate 3,180, forward strand.
TTGCAGCATGAGCCACATCGCTTTTACGTAGTCCCCAGCAAAACCCCAATCACGCTTGGCTTCTAAGTTTCCAAGACGTAAATCTTTCGCTAGGCCAACTTTGATTTGAGCAACTCCATCTGAAATTTTTCTTGTTACAAACTCAAGTCCTCGCCGAGGAGACTCGTGATTAAATAAAATTCCAGATACAGCAAAAAGACCATAGCTCTCGCGGTAGTTTACCGTGATGTGATGACCGTAAACTTTCGCTACTCCGTAGGGACTTCGAGGATAAAAAGGAGTGTTTTCAGTTTGGGGAATTTCAATCACTTTTCCAAACATTTCCGAAGAAGAAGCTTGGTAAACTTTGGCTTTAGGACAAACGGCGCGGACGGCTTCTAAAATTCTAGACACCCCAACAGCTGTGAATTCAGCTGTGAGCACGGGTTGTTTCCAAGAAGTGGGAACAAAAGATTGAGCAGCGAGATTATAAACTTCGGTAGGTTTAGCTTCTTCCAAAGCTTGCGAAAGAGAGACTTGATCTAGAAGATCAGCTTCTAGGAGTTTTATTTTGTGTTGAATATGAGCAATTCGTTCGAAACTATTTGTGGAAGAACGTCGGACAACTCCAAAAACTTCGTAACCTTTTTCTAATAAGAGTTCGGCTAAATAAGATCCATCCTGGCCGGTGATTCCGGTGATAAAAGCTCGCATCGATTAACTCCTTGATTAAACCGGCCTCAGTTTAAAGGCAGCTAGGAAGAGAAGTCCATGAATTTTAAAGCCTTAAGTCTAATCTAAGAATACGGGTCGAAACTGTTCAAAGACAAGACACTCTAAGTATTTAAATTTTAAAGAAATTAACTCAGTTTTTTAAGCTGTGTGTAAAAGAAAGGTTCTGTTTAAGAAGTAAGCAGTTTGATGACCAACACATAAGATATTGATTCTATAAAACTTATTTTCATCTCCAGGTGTATTCTCAGCTGGCAAACCAGTTGCAGTCTCTTAACACATAGAAATGTTAAGGAGAGCCCCCTATGTTGACTCGAATTTTAGCTATTTTAGCACCGGCAATTTTTCTGTTCTTTACCGCTTGTAGTGGTGGAAACAGTAAGCCGCCTCAATCCAGTAATACTGATGATGGCAATGCAGTGGAACAGAGCGTGCTGGATAACCTTTACGATCATGCGAATCGCGCAAAAGCGAGCTGTGCAGTCGATTACACTCCCGTGATGGTTTTAGCCGCCCAACAATATTTAGCAGCGCCTCAAATTCCGTGTGGAGCCGGAGGGGGAGCCATTCCTGGTAATCCTGGAATGGGAATACCAGGGGGAGCAATTCCTAGTGGACCCGGAGCCCCCATTCTTGCGACTTTTGATCCTTTTTCAGTGGCAGTGGCCCCTCAAGCTCAACCTCAAGCCGCTGGAATTTATCCAGGCGCCCCTGTTTGTGGAACTCGCCAGGTTCCTCAAATACCAGTTCCTCAACCCAAGACCGATACTTGCAAAAATGATTTAAAAAACCTGATTGCCACATTCAGCACTATTAAGAGTAAAAATGGGAAAGTTCTTTACGCTAATCTCCCCCAAGCTCAACAATGGTTAGCAGAAACTTTAGGGGGACTTATCAATCAGATTGGCGGAAATGTTCAAGCTCAACTACCGGGAGCTCCCATGCAGGATCCCAACTTTCAAGCTTTCTTATTAGCTCAGGGCGGTCGAGCCGCTCTTCAAATGGCGCCACAAACTGGCTCTGCAATCCCCATGCAACTTCTCCAGCAGTACATGGGACAAGTCCCCACCATGGGAATTCCTATGAATGCTTTTCAGCAATACTTAGGTGGATAAGTGGAGTAAGTTGGGCGGGTGAGTCAAGAAGCTTGTCATCACTGCGCTCCTCCTCCGATTTCAGAACCCTCTTTCGAGTTACGTGATTATTTTTTTAGATTTTTAGGATCTCTCATTTGTGCCATTCCTGTTTGGTTGCATGGAAGTTTGCGCCTCCAAGCTTTGGCAACAACTTTAAGTCTTTTCGTTTTCGGTTATCCCATTTTGAAACGCTCTTGGTTTTCTTTTAAAAAAAGACAGCTCAACATGTTTTCACTGATTGGGGTGGGTCTCTTAAGTGCTTTTGGCTTGAGCTTGGTCCTTTCAGGAGTCTATTTCGAAGGGGCAGCAACGTTAGTTTGTTTTGTTCTTTTGGGACAAGTCTTAGAGTTTCAAGCTGCAAAAAAAACACGGAAGTCTTTGGAGTCCCTTCTTTCTTTAAATCCAGGGACAGCCTTACTAGTGACTGAAAAGGGAGAAAAAGATGTTGCCCTTTCCTTGATCCGAGTTGGAGACAAAGTGCGAGTGCGTCCAGGAGGGAGAGTTCCTCTGGATGGGGTCATTATTGAAGGGCAAAGTGGAGTGGATGAATCTTTGATGACTGGTGAGTCTTTGCCTGTTGAGAAAAAGCAGGGCGATAAGGTTATCGGCGGAACGTTGAATGGTCCGGGAACCTTTGTCCTAAGAGTGGAGAAGACAGGTTCTGAAACGGTTTTATCTCAAATTATTGATTCTGTATCAAAAGCACAGATGCAGAAAGTTCCCATTCAAAAAACAGCGGACAGAGTTTCCGCTCTTTTTACTCCCTGGGTTTTTGGGGGAGCTCTTTTAACAGCAGCTGCTTGGTTTTTATGGGGAGAAGAGCCCAAATTAATGACTGCCATTGTTCAAGCAGTTTCAGTTTTGATGATTGCTTGTCCTTGTGCTTTGGGGCTTGCAACCCCCATTGCGGTTTTGGTGGGGACGACTCTTGCAGCTAAACAAGGGATTCTATTTCAAAAATTAGAGGCGATTCAGCTTTTAGAGAAAGTAACGACCGTTGTTTTTGATAAAACCGGCACTCTTACTGAAGGAAAGCCTCAAGTAGTGACTTGGTTGATTTTAGATATTGAAAAGAAGAACGAGCTTCTGAATCTTGCCGCAAGTCTTGAAAGTGTCAGTGAGCACCCCTTGGCTAAAGCGATTTTAAATAAAGCAAACGAAGAAGGGTTTCAGACTTTTTTGAAGGTTTCGCAATTCCAAAGTGTACTGGGAAAAGGAATTTCGGGAATCATTAACGGTCAAAAAGTTTTGATAGGTAATGAGGAGTTTTTAAAAAGTGAAGGCGTTTCGCTATCAAATTATGAAAAAGATATCGAGATCATGAGAAATAGGGGAGAAACCCTATTATTTCAAGCTGTCGAAGGAGAACTAAAATCAATTTTTGGAATTCAAGATCCTTTGAAGCGCGAAGCCAAATCCGTGATTAAAACGCTTAAGAGCCAAAACTTGAAACTCTATCTTGCCTCTGGAGATCACCCCCAAAATGTAGGAATTATCGCCTCTGAACTTGGAGTTACAGATTTTCAAGGCAAGTTATCTCCCACTGATAAAGCCAAGCTAGTTCGGGAATTACAGGCTCGAGGAGAAAAAGTAGCTTTTCTGGGAGATGGCATGAACGACGCGCCGGCCCTAACCCAAGCTGATGTGGGAGTAGCCATGGGAACTGGAACTGATATTGCTAAACACAGTGCTGCCATCACTTTGATTCAAGGAGATTTATACCTCTTTGAAAAAACTTTCGTTCTTAGTCGATCGATGATGCAAAATATTCGACAAAATCTATTTTGGGCCTTTTCTTATAATCTGATTGGGATTCCTCTTGCTGCGGGGCTTTTCTATCCCCTGTGGGGAATTCGATTAAGTCCGGTGTTTGCGAGTCTTGCGATGACTGTTAGTTCATTATTAGTTGTCGGAAATTCACTCCGATTGGGAAGATTGAATTTGTCGCGTCGCGAAGTAAAAAATTAGTTTTCTCTCCCATTTTACATCAGTTCCGTGTGTGGTAAATTTACCCGCACCTTATTAATAGCTTTATCAAGAAAAATGAGAAATCCATGAAAAAAACATTCCTTTTGGTTTGGACGGCCTTTGTTTTGGTGACTCCATCGTTTGGAGTTCAAGAATACTACGATTTATCGAAGAGCGTTCGCTCTCTTGGGATGGGCGGGGCTTTTTACGGTCTTTCCGATGATGAATATGCGCTTTTTTCGAATCCTGCGGGACTCAGTCTGAGACGAACAGGTTCTGAGCTTATGTTGCGGGTGAATGGGCATGTATCTTCGGATGCAATTTCAGGGTTTTCGGATTTTACAAACATTAGCGGTGGGGGCCTTGAAACAGCGATAAAGCGTTTAGATAAATACAAAGGTAAGCCACTTTATGGAAATGTGGGTGTTCTTCCCTATTTTGTTTCCAAAAATTTAGCAGTTGGGTTGTTACTTGCCGATACAAAGGTGAATTTCAATATTTCAAAAGGAAGTTCTGAAATCACCGGTAGTATGGATCCCTCAACGGAAGTTGCAGATTTAACCTTTTTGAGCGATTCGGGGGTTGTGCTGGGCTATGCCCAATCCGTAGGAGATCCTGATCTTCATATAGGAATAAATTTGAAAGGGTTATTACGCGCCGGAGGAAGAAAATCCTTCACGGCTTCTGAATACTTAATTAACAAAAAAATCGATTTCGATCCGAAGCAAATTGGAGGCAGCGGCATGGGTGTCGATTTAGACCTTGGTGCCACTTATGAAATGAAAAATCTACCTTTTGGCCTTCTCAGTCGCGCATCTCTCGTATTGAGCAATTTGTTAGCAAGCGAATTTTCCATTTCACACAACTACGGACCCGTTCCCAGACTTAATCGCACTGCAAACTTAGGTTGGTATACGGCTTTTGATGGATTTGCTTTTGTAGATAATGTCCACGTTCTACTCGACATCAACAATATTTCCTTGGGCGGTGAAACCAACCCCGATCTGGGAGCCCGAACCGGATCCTTCATGAAAAAAGTTCACTTGGGAGTGGAACTTCCCATTGGAAGATTCAGCCTTCGTGGAGGTCTCAATCAAGGTTATCTGACTGCTGGATTTGGGATGAACCTTTACGCCATTCGTCTCGATGTCGCTACCTATGGTGAAGAAACGGGTGAATCTACCAAACAGCAGAGCCGACGTTATGCACTTACTGCCGCGCTTGGTTGGGGAAGTGCTCCTCCCGCTCCGATTCCAGTCACTCCTGAAGAAAGAAAATCAGTTGTTCCCATTCAGGTTCCAGTTAAGGATGAACCTCTTAAGAAAGAGCCGATTAAAACCGAACCCGCTAAATCAGAGCCAGCGACCTCTGAAACAGTACAACCAAAAAATTAAAGGGCCCCTATGAAAATGCAGTTTGTTATTAAAAATGTAATGATGGCAGCTTTGATTTCCAGTTTTGCTGGAGCTGCTGCTTATGAAAAAACAGCGGAAAAAAAACTCTTTAATGGTGAAACTGTAAAAGAGTTTAAGTTTCAAAATGGTCTCAAAGTTCTCTTGGTGTCTCGCCATCAAGCTCCGGTTCTTACTTATCAAGTCTGGTTTGATGTGGGTTCTCTCAACGAAAAAATGGACCCAAAGCTTAATCGAACCGGTCTAGCTCATTTATTTGAACACATGATGTTTCGGGGAACCAAAAAATATCCTGACGGAAAATTCGACGAGATAACTTCTCGTTTGGGAAGCGATAAACAGAACGCAACTACTTACTATTACCGCACCAATTATTTCGAGAGTGTTCCTGCTTACCAACTTGAGAAAATCATGGAGCTTGAATCAGATAGGATGGCTAACCTCATTTTGGATGGCGAACTTCTTGAAAAAGAAAAAGGAGCGGTAGTTGGGGAATTCCGCCGAGCCATGGATAATCCCAGCAGACAAGCCTGGGATGAGCTCATGCGATTAGTTTTTTCTGAAGCTCCTTTTCGATTTACGGTTCTTGGCACTGAAGAAGAAATTAAAGGTTTTTCGCTTGAAGATGCTCAATATTTTTACAAAACGTTTTATGCTCCCAATAACTGCACTATTATTGTGGTGGGAGATGCTAAGGAGGATAGTCTTCTTCCGTTGGTGGAGAAATATTATGGTTCGATGAAACCCCAAGAGATTCCTAAATTAACTTTCAAAGAGGAACCAGTTCAAAATAAAGAGCGAAAATGGGAGGGGAAGCATCCTCAAGCTACCTCTGAAATACTGCTCATGGCTTACCGTATCCCCAATGTTTTGGATCCCGATACGATTCCTCTTTCTCTTATTTCATCACATCTTTCTAATGGAATGGAATCCCGTCTTAGAAAAGCTCTTGTAGATACTGGCATTGCAGTGGGTGCCAATGCTGGAGTTAGCAGTCGTCCCGACATTTTCGAAATCAGCGTTTCTTTATCGGAAAAGCATACTGCTGAAGAAGCTATTCGGATTATTGATAGAGAAATCGCTCGTCTTCACCAGAGCAAGCTGAGCAAGGCAGATTTTGAACGAGCTCTTAACCAGGAGCTCTTAAGTGTTTATGGTTCCATTGGAAATAATAATTCTTTAGCGAATCTCTTTGGTGAGTATCTGATGATCTCTGGAAACTATTTACGAGGCTTAGAAGTGCTCGAGGGATATAAAAAGCTCGAACCGGGAGATCTTCAAAATGCTTCCAAGAAATATTTCAAGAAAGAAAATCGTTCAATTGTGATCGTAAGACCTTCACGTAAAGGAAAAGTATCATGAATCGCCTTCTTCTTAACTTCCTCGGGATTTGTTTTTTGAGCTTAGCTTACGCAGAAGAGCCTCAGCTTCTTTTTGAAGAAGATCCATCTTCTTTGGTTTCAGACGTCCAATTGGTTGTAAAAACGGGTTCGGCTGAAGAGCCAGTGGGAAAGCAAGGACTTACTAATATTTTTTCCGAACTCATGTTACGAGGGACAAAAAAATACGATCGGGTGAAATTTCAAAGCACGTTAGAAAAACTGGGAGCTACTCTCTCTGTTTCTGTTACTCACGATCAAATTGTCTTTTCGGGAGAAGTGATAAAAGAAAACACATTCGAATTTTTAAAGCTTCTTGAAGAGGCGCTTCTTCAACCCAAGTTTGATGAAAAAGAATTCAATTCTCTTAAAGTCGAAATCATTAATCAGATTGCTTTCATCAAAAATTCAAATAATCGTTTGGGGGGACTCGCGATTCGCCAGGAACTCTTTAAAGGCACTCCCATCGAAAAACCTGCTTTAGGAACCTTAAGTTCTGTTAGAAAGCTTCAAATGCCCGATGTTCTTCGAGCTTATAACAACGCTTTCTTTAAACAGAATCTGCTTTTTGCCGTGGCCTCTCCCTATAAGGAAACTCAATGGAAATCGGCTCTTAAGGAAATTTGGAAAAAATTTCCAGATGGCGCCCCTAAAACTCGTCGCATCTTCGAACCGAAAGTTCCGGAATCTCCTACTTTGATTGTGATTCACAAGCCGAAGACCTCAACCGGGGTTTTAACTTTTGCTCAAAAAGGAATAACTGCGCAGGATCCCGAGCGGTATGCCTTAGGAGCTGGTAACTTTTCTTTTGGTGGAGAACCCCTCGTCAGTCGGTTATTTCGCACCATTCGAGGCGAGCTAGGTTGGACTTATGCCATCAATTCGGGCTATGGCGCCATGGGAAGTTTGTCTTATCAGCCCGGAATCTACACGATTGTCTCTACTCCCTCCGTTGAGTTTACATCCAAAACATTGTTTAAAACCTTATCTAGTTGGCAAGACTATGTCAGAAACGGTCTTAAAAAAGACGAATTGGGTTTAGCTCAAGAGAGTTTAGTTAATTCCTATCCCTTTGAATTTGAATCGGCTCAGAAGAGGCTTGGACAGAGAGTGTACAGTGAATTGTACGGAGTACCGGTACTTTCCCAAGAGGAATATGAGAAGACGATGGATAAAATTGGAAATAAAGATGTGAAAAAGGCACTCAAAGACCGGCACACCGAAAAAGGGTGGCTCATCACTTTGGTGGCAGATAAAGACGTGATAGCTTCTCAACTAGCAGAAGAACAAAAGGGCATTCCCTACGAGAGCCAATTAAAAATTTCGAAAGTAATTATGCCAGCTGAATTGATTCAGTGAAGCAATTTCAAACAAGAGACAGAAGTTCTTTCTTAAGACCAGAACCACTGGTGATGAAGGTCGAGCCTCGAATGGTTCTTTCTCCATGGAAATCAAAATATTCGCCACCTGCTTCTTCAACTAAGCAAGCAAGAGGGGCAATATCCCAAATAGACACAATGGGATCTACCATCGCATCTAAAGCTCCTCTTAAAACCAAGGAGTGTCCAAAACAATCAGTATATCCGCGGCAAATTTCTGTTTTTTCAGTTAGAGAACGAAATAACTTTTCTTTTTTGGCTTCCTGAAAAGCGTACACATCCCCGACACCCATCACCGAGGCTTTTAGCTCATGAGCTTGTGACACATGAATTTGGTGACCATTGCAATAGGCTCCTAAATCAGTCCCAGCCCAGTAAGTTTCTTCCAGAGCCGGAAGAACCATGATACCTCCGATGGGTTCGCCTCTATCCAAAAGACCGATGAGGGTTCCAAAAAGGGGGATTCCTCTTATAAAACTTCTTGTTCCATCAATGGGGTCTACGGTCCATACGTATTGATTATGAGTCGACTCTTCACCCAACTCTTCGCCTAAGATTCCAAAACCTGGAAAAGCTTCTAAAAGTGACTTTCGGATAAATTCCTCAGTCTTTTTGTCTGCCACCGTGACCGGGGTCTGGTTTTCCTTCATTTCAATCAGGATGGGTTGTCGAAAATAGGAAAAGGCAAGCTGAGCAGCCCGTTCTGCGATATCTGTTGCTGCTTCTAATATGTCTTCAAGCTCATTCATGGGGATAGATATCGCATAGGTTCTTCGATTCGGCAATTCTAACGAAATCCGTTGTCGGAGAGCTCAAAAGCCAATATAAATCCCTAATAATAAGAACCTTTTTGAAAGGACTGGCCATGAGAAAAACTCGAGTTGCAATAAACGGTTTTGGAAGAATTGGACGAGTTACCACTCGACTCCTTATGAACCGTCCCGAGTTCGAATTAGT
>JBJSXY010000174.1:0-9966 GCA_046086625.1 Pseudomonadota bacterium
CGGATACCGGAAGAGATCCGATGCCGCTCATGGCTCAAGCTTCAAAATTTTGCAGAGAATCTGATCCAAATATCGAGCTTCTCTGGGCGAGCTCACGAGAGTTTTTTAATCTGATTCAAGCTGAAATATCGGGCTGTCATATCATTACCTGCACTACCGACATCATTAAGAAACTATCTATGCTGAACAAAGATTTGAATGAGCTGAGCCTTGAAACCGTTAAAGCTTTTAAATCGGATTCTGATTTGGCTGGTTTCACACTTTAAAAGAAAGGGGAGAGCGATTAGCTCTCCCCAGAACACATACGATTTTACGCAGCTTTTAGAAAACGGCTTGTGCTGGTTTTGTTATCCCAACGTCGGCTCATTTTTTCGTAAGATTTTTTATCTTTTCTTAGAGCATTTTGATATTTTTTGCTGTGTTGAGAAAAGCACTTATCTAGAAAATTGTAGTAAGTGTTATACAAATGAGCTGATAAGAAATGAGTGAACCAAGATTTTGTGCATCCAGGGCCCACTTGGTATTTTTTAGAAAAGTTTCTGATTTCTGAATTTAAAAGAGAATACCAACGTCTTGCTTCCCAGCTGTGAAGAAAATTTCCAACAAATACTGTTTTTCCGCTGAAAACAAAACCTACTTCGAAGCCCTCGCCTACATTTTTTAAGTAGGTTTTTCCGGTGCTATTTGCGTTTCGATACGTCTGACTGGTCATGAAAGGTCCTCCAAATGATTAGTTAATGATGAATGACCATCGGAAAGTATGAAATTTTAAATAAGCCAATTTCAATAACGCAACGACCCGAAATGAAAGGCTGTGCCTCTTTCATAAAAACTAATACAATCCAAGAAATGTTAAGAGCGCGCACGTCCAAAGGGTTTGGTCTAGTAGAAGTTATGGTGGCGTTGGGCCTTTTGGCAGGCCTGTCGCTTTTTATGGCTAAAATTGTTTTTCAGGGGCAGAAAACCCAAAAGAGATTGACAGCCAATTTCGATTTTACTTCCACCATGTGGGAAGTTTTTAATGTCTTACAGGACCCGAACTTTTGTAGCTCCAATACAAATTTAGTTTTCCGAGAAAAAAATGCTGGGGGTCTACTAAACCCAGCAAAGCTCTCAAATGAAGACACGCCTGCAATGAATACCGTGAACTGGATTGGCTATAGATTGGGCACTGGCGGTGCTGTACAAGATATCAAAGTACTTGCCGAGGGAGATGTGATTGAGAACACACTTACTGTTTCGGGAATTACTTTTGAAAGACAACAAACGGATGCCGTCCCTCCCGTCATAGTGCCAGCTGTTCCTGACTTCCCGAATTCAGGAAAAACCACGCACCACGTGAATCTCGTTATTACTGCAAATCCAACTTCAGGCGCAGGTTTTCCAGTAACAAAAACATTTAAAATACGGCTTGTAACGGACTCTTCAAGTAACAATGTGGTGGGTTGTGGACCCGAAACGAATCCGACGACGACTCCGACGACGACTCCGACCACTGCGACTCCGACCACTCCGACTGCTCCAGATGGGAAATTACTTCAGATAAGGTATGTTGAAAGTAATACGGAACTATCCATCCCAACTACCTCAACTTCTCCGGATCCCACCCCTGTTCCTGCCCTCTTACTTGATTTCACTCCGATTTCAAGTAATAGCATTATTGAAATAGCCGTAAACTTGTCAGCAGGTTTTGATCATGTTGGTTGCTTTGCTATTTTTAAAAATGGAAATCCAACCGTACCAAATCTATCGGACAACAAATGTGGAAATGGCCAGATGAATGTTACCCGATACAATGCAGACGATAGCATAGGAGGCGGCGACAATAATTCAGCGGCTTTCATGCATGGCATTTCTTTTTCGAAATATGAAATAAATACGTCTACAGCTGCACGCACGTACCAAGTTTATGTGTCTAACAAATTCGATGGGGGTACGGGTATCGTGCGAAAAAAATTACGAATTAATAACCGAGAATACACATCTGGCAGCCCTGCCCGTGCCGGAATGCAATCCTATTCAACCCTCACGATTCGGGAATATGCCCCTTAAAATAGGTCACTGAACTAAGTGACACACCAGAGCCCTCGTTTTCCCTAAAACTGACGAAATTTGTTAATCAGCTGGGTGAACTCTGCGTGAATACGTTGGCATCAAACCTGCTTTTAGGCGGGTCGGGAGATTGGGAGGTAGTCCATGAAGAAGTTTTTTGGATCGTTGGTACTAGTGACGGCTCTTGTTTTGAGCGCTTGTGGTCGTGATGATCAAGGCGGACAACAACCTCCTCCATACCAACCCACGGGGCCTGTTGTGGAGCAGCCTGCAGATGACTACGGCACTGGCGGTGGATACGCAGGCGGTTATTGCGGTCTTCTCTGTCGATGGCGGATGCGACGGCAACAACGATGGGGTGGCGGCTGCTACTAATCATTTGAAGGGCTTTGACTCCTAGTGTAACTTTAACCGGTTATGAAACCGGTAAGTCCCGACGTCCAGTTTCCAAAACTGGAAGAATCTATTTTGCGCTTTTGGCGCGAAAATCAAATCATTAGAAAAGGCCTTCGGATGAACGAAGGAGAGAAACCTTTTCTTTTCTATGACGGTCCTCCCTTTGCGACGGGCCTTCCTCATTACGGACATCTCTTAGCAGGCACTTTAAAAGACGTTGTTCCTCGTTATTGGGCCATGAAAGGCCACTATGTTGAACGGCGCTGGGGTTGGGATTGCCATGGTTTACCCGTTGAATTCGAAATGGAAAATGAGCTCGGGCTTCAAGGCTACCGCGATGTGGAGAAATTTGGAGTTGCTAAATTTAACGATGCTTGTCGCACCATTGTTCAGCGTTACACCAAGGAATGGGAAGAAGTTGTTCATCGCACAGGCCGTTGGGTAGATTTTGAAAATCAGTACCGAACCATGGATACCCCCTTCATGGAAACCGTTTGGTGGGTTTTAAAACAGCTCTGGGATAAGGGACTTGTGTTCGAAGGATATCGAGTCATGCCTTATTCATGGCGAATAGCTACACCGCTTTCAAATTTTGAAGCGAGCCTCAATTACAAAGAAGTTCAGGATCCCGCGCTCACTTGTCGATTCAAAAGTAAAAAACACAATCGGTATTTTCTGGCTTGGACGACCACCCCTTGGACTTTGCCTTCCAATTTAGCATTAGCCGCTAACAAAGATGTGTCCTACGTGGAAGTAGAAGAAGTAGCCACGAAAGATCATTATGTGCTAGCCCAGTCGAGACTTTCAGCTTATTTCAAAAATCCCGATGAGTTTCGAGTGGTTTCAGAATTTAAGGGCTCTGCTTTAGAACATGAAACCTATGAACCGCTTTTTCCGCATTTTAGTGATCGATCCAAAGAGGGGGCTTTCAAAGTTATCTTAGGGGATCATGTAACAGACACCGATGGAACGGGTTTGGTCCATACGGCTCCTGCTTTTGGTGAAGAGGATTTCGAAGTTGCTAAAAAATATAAAATTCCGCTTGTTGACCCCACGGATCATGAAGGTCGATTCACGAAAGCTTTACCCGAGTTTGAAGGAATCAATATTAAAGAAGCCGATAAAGAAATTATTAAGTTCCTAAAAACTAAGAATTCAATATTTAGGCATGATACTTACGTTCACAATTATCCCTTCTGCTGGAGAAGTGATACGCCTCTCATGCAAAAAGCTATTTCCACTTGGTTTGTAAAGCTCGAGCCTCTTAAAGAAAAGCTTCTTAAAAATAATCAGAAAACTCATTGGGTCCCAGAGCACTTAAGAGATGGTCGTTTCGGTAATTGGCTTGAAAATGCTCGCGATTGGAATATCAGTCGAAATCGTTTTTGGGGAACTCCGATTCCTATTTGGCGCTGTGTTCCTGAATGCGGTGAGCATCTCTGTATTGGATCTATTACCGACTTAGAAAAGTGGAGCGGAAAAAAATTAACTGCCATTCATAAACATTTTGTAGATGAAGTGACCATTCCTTGTCCCAAATGTAAAAAGCAAATGAAACGAATTCCCGAGGTTTTAGATTGCTGGTTTGAGAGCGGCTCCATGCCTTACGGCCAGCAACATTACCCATTTGAGAATAAAGAAAAATTTGATGCCGCATTTCCTGCAGATTTCATCGCTGAAGGCATTGATCAAACCCGAGGGTGGTTTTACACTCTTTCCGTTCTTTCCACTGCACTCTTTGACAAGCCCCCTTTCAAAAACGTGATTGTGAATGGATTGGTGCTTGCTGAAGACGGTAAGAAAATGTCTAAGCGGCTTAAGAACTATCCGGATCCCAAGTATCTTTTAGATACTTATGGAGCGGATGCTTTGAGAGCTTATTTGATGAGCTCACCTGCTTCTCATGCAGAAGACTTAAGATTTTCCGAAGCCGGAGTGAAAGAAATTGTCCGAAGTGTTCTTTTGCCTCTTTGGAACGCTTATAGTTTTTTTACGACTTATGCGAGAGCGGACCAGTGGGAGCCGCAGTTGTCCCAAGATTTTATCAAGAAGTTGGAAAACCCCCTCGATCGATGGCTTCTGTCTCGAATGCAAAGCTTGCTGTCGAGTATTGAAGAAAAAATGAAAGTATATCACTTGTACGAAGTAGTTCCCGAAGTGATTGGGTTTATCGATGAGCTCACCAATTGGTACATTCGTTTGAATCGCCGAAGGTTCTGGAGTGAAGAAAAATCCTCCGACAAAGATTTGGCTTATTCTACTTTGTACGTGGTTCTCGTAGATTTTTGTAAAGTACTCGCACCTATCCTTCCCTTTGTGACTGAGGAAATTTATCAAAATTTAAAAGTGGGTGAGGGCGCAAAAGAAAGTATCCATTTGTGTCGTTATCCAGAAGCGAACAAGAGTTTGGTGGATCGAGAATTAGAAGAGCAAATGAGTCTAGTTTCAAAAGTCGTTTACATGGGAAGGACGATTCGAAACACGAACAAATTGAAAACTCGACAACCTCTTAAGGAGTTTTTGGTCATTACTCAAAACCCACGAGATCAAAAAACGATTGAGTCCTTCTCTGAGTTGATCGGATCTGAACTCAATGTCAAAAAGGTTTCTTTTACGAATGAGGAAGAAAAATGGGTTAAGTTGACTGCCAAAGCTAATGCTAAAGTACTGGGTCCTAAACTTGGCCAAAAAATGAAGCTGGTGCTTCAAAAGATTAAAGAACTCTCGCATGATGAAGTGGCTCGACTCGACAAAGAAGGCAAATTCATTGTTGAGGGTGAGACAATCGGATTAGAAGACGTAGTGATTGAACGAGCTCCGAAGCAAGAGGGACTGATTCAGAGCCAGGGGGGAGTTACGGTTTGGTTTGATACTGCACTCAATGATGAGTTGATTCAAGAGGGCCTATCAAGGGAATTAGTAAATCGAATTCAAAAATTACGAAAAGATCTTGGATTTGAAGTGACGGATAGAATCTTAGTTGAAATAGCAACCACAGATAAAATGATGGCAGCCTTCAAGCGATTTGAAAGTTATATTTGTGATGAAATTCTTGCGACTGGATTCAAGGAATCTAAACAAGCTTCTGGATTTTCAAGCGAGCAAGATGTCGAAGGCACTTCCGTAAAGTTATGGATTAAAAAGGCACCTGCTTAACAAGTGCCTTTTTAAACGATCTTATTTCTTCGGCTTCTCTTTTTTTTCAGCATGATCTCCACATTGGTGATGAGGACATTCGCCTGTTTTTGCGCAATCACATGCTTTGCAATCACACGTTTTACTGGGCTCATCTTTTTTGCACGTTTCAGCGCATTTGTGATCACAAGTGCATTTGGCTTCTTCAGCAGAGAAGGCCGGTTGTGCCATCCACAATAAAGAGCTTATGATTGTGAGTAGTAGGTATTTCATAACAACTCCCTTCTTAGGTCATTATACTACGACACCATGTGCAAAATATGACCATTAAAAAAATGGTTTAAGGAATGCGGGTTTAGCGGGCATTTATGACACTTGCAGGCATTAAGTTTCTCAACTCCTTTTTTAAGATGCGGTAGAATAAATAAAATCAATCCCCAAAAATTCTTAAAAAAGGAAAAACCGATGAAAAAGTGGCTTTTCTTAGCTGCAACAGCTTTTTTATTTAACTCTGAAGCTTATTCTCAGAAATATTTTTACGTTGAAGTCCCTTTCAAAACAGTTGCTGAAATTGGAGATCTCAGAGCTCGCGGGCTTGATGTCGCGGGAGTTAACTTTGAAACTCATTCGGTGAGCTTAGTGATGACAGAGCGAGATTTAAATACGACTCGAGACCTGGGTATTTTAAGGTTTACGGAAGCACTTCGTCCAGATGAAGAGTATAAAAACCCCAGTGAAGTGGAAGCTCTTCTTGTTGATTATGAAAAGAATTTTCCCGATTTGGTTCGAAGAGAATCGATTGGGAAATCTCACGAAGGAAGAGATATTTGGGCTGTAGCTTTAACTCAAAAGCATTCGAAGGTTCAAGGCCCCAAAAAAGCAATCGTGGTAGATGCGATGCACCACGCTCGAGAAGTGATGACCACAGAAGTTGCTATCGACATTATCGATTATCTTACGACTCATTACGAAAGCGACTCTAAAGTAAGAAACTGGATGGATCAGCATGAAATTTGGGTGGTGCCCATGCTGAACCCTGATGGAAACCACAAAGTGTGGTCAGAGGATACGATGTGGAGAAAAAATGCTCGAGGGGGATATGGGGTGGATGTGAATCGAAACTATCCTTTTGGTTGGGCGAAATGTAATGGCTCCTCAGGATTTCAATTCGCTGACACTTACCGAGGTCCTTCGGAAGGATCAGAACCCGAAACTCAGGCTCTGATGGCACTTATTTCACTCGTTAAACCCAAATTTAATCTTTCCTTTCACTCTTACTCAGAGCTCGTCATTTATCCTTTTGGGTGTGATCCCGATGTCGTTCCAGAGCCCGATGCCAAAATCTATTTAAAAACAGCAAAGGAATTTGCGAGTAAGTTGGTTAGAGATTCAGGCAGTGGAACTTACAAAGCAGGGACTGCTTATGATTTGCTCTATAATGTTGATGGCGGATCCATTGATTGGATGTACGGCAAAGAAAAAGTAATGGCTTTTGTCGTAGAACTCAATGGAAGCTCTCAAGGTTTCCAACCTGATTATAAAAAATGGCGTGATAGCACTGTGAACCGTCAAAGAGCAGGCTGGATGTATTTGCTCGATCAGATGGCAGCTCCTGGTATTAAGTAAGTGTGAAAAATGCGAGTTAACGTTTTACCTGGCACCCGTTTTCACAGCACTCAGCTCATCGATAAGCTCGATGAGCTGAAGTGTGATGTGAAGGTTTACTCTTCAAGCCCCAAGAAAAACTTCAAAACGAAAGCTTCGTTTTCTTACCAATTCATCCCCCAGTTCGCTGTCCTTCTTGAGCGTTTATTAAAGACTGATTGGGCCCCTTGGGAGCTTAATCAAAATCGTATTTACGATGAACTTTGCAAGTGGTTTATGCGCGACTGCGATGTGCTTCACGGCTGGGCAGGTTTAAGCTTGGCGAGCGGAGAGAAAGCAAAGAAACAGGGGGGAACTTATATTTTAGAACGATCTTGCCCCCATGTTTTATTTCAAGAGGAACTGATTGCTAGAGAGTGTGAGAAATTAAAAGTTCATTATGTTCCTAAACCCCAGTGGTGGATTGAGCGTTCGATTCAAGAATATGAAGAAGCCGATTATATCGTGACTCCCTCAGATTATACGCAGAAAACATTTGTTGAGAGGGGTATTCCCATCACGAAAGTTAAAAAAATCCCACTCGATAAAATGGTTCGAATGAAAATACCGACTCAAAAGTTTCAAAAAGCCCAACTGACTCTGGGAACTATTGTAGGTAACCCACTTCGAAAAGGTCTTATTTATTTACTCGAGGCGTGGAATCAATTGGGACTTACCAATGCGCGTTTGATTATTAAAATGAATCCACTGTTGTTGGAAAGTTATCCCATTCTGAAACAACAAATTCAAAGTCATAAAAATATTGAAGTAAGAGGATTTTATCCTGATATCAGCGATTTTTATCATGAGTGCGATCTGTTTGTTTTGCCCTCTGTGGATGATGGATTTGGACTTGTAGTGACAGAAGCATTAGCTCATGGACTTCCCTGTATTGCTACTGATCATGTCGGGGCAGTTGAAAATTTCAAGGATTTATCTTTTGTAAAAATTGTACCCGCCGGTAATTCGGAGGCTTTAGCTGGATCAATTGAGGAACTATTTCGGAATCCAGTTGAGATTCGACAGCTCCGAGCTCAAATTATTACTTATTTTAAAAATACACTTCTTACCCAAAGTGGTTACGAGCAGGGCATTCAAGACTTATACAAAACCTTCTCAAACGGATAGCTTGGCAAATCCGAGCTGAACTCCTTCATCCCAAATACCTACTTGAATGAAACTAAGTTGAGGTGGATTTCCATTCCCTAGCAGAGTTAATTTTGGTTGAATTTCGCTCAAAAGAAAAAGAGCTAAGTTTTCACAAGTGGGCTGGGCCCGAGTGCCTTCATCTAAGACTTTGTTATCATTAAGGAATGTGTTCTGGAGAGGAGCAATTGTCGATCCGAAAAGTTCCTGGGCCGCAGTGAGGCTGACCACTCGCCCGTTGTTTAAATCTCCTTCTAAACCAATCTGAATATCCCAGCGATGGGGATGGGGCCTCTCGCGCTCTTCTAAGCAATGAGAAGCGTTTAAAGCCAAAGTAACAACCAGTTCTAACTTCATATAGCCTTCAGGTAGCCCAGAATTGGCCAAGGTTCAAGTGACGAAAAAAGAGCCGGTTCGGCAAAAAGGGGCTCTACAAGCCCCCCCTCTAGATTCGTTTCGAGCCTGGAATAGCTGGCAAATAGCTTGCAGTTGTGAACCCCCGAGAAGAGAGAGTAAAAGGAGAAACGTTTTATGTTGCCACGACTCATTCTCATTTTTGTTTTTCTAACTCTGATTGTTTTAGCCGTTAAAAAAGGATTTAGTCCCACCGGGGAAATTATTGAGCGAGTTCCTGGTTATCCAGAACCTGTTGCACTGAAAAAAATGGAGCCGGTTTCCGAGGAGGAATTTCTGAATAATTTACCTTCCGCTTCAGACTATGCTTTCTCTATGAATCCTGTAGAGGCTCCAAAAGAGGAATTAAAGATTAAGCCCATTGTCAGAAAAAATAAGCTCGTTAAAAATAAAACCGCTAAGAGAACTGTGGCAGCTAAATTGAAGATTGTGAAACGTTAGTTTATATTAACCCCCGATGATTTCATTCTTAAGATGTCTGGCTTTTTGGGGTTTTTATTTATTTTCTGCTCTTACTTCATTTGCTGAGCTAGAACCAAAAGACTTATGGAAATGTGATGACACTGTTTGGAGTCGAGAACCCGACCTGACAGAGGGAATTTTTACTGCCACTATCGCTTCAACCTGCTGGGTGGAAACACAAAAAGACGAAGGCATTAAATGGTTGTTTCAAAGACTCCAAAAAGAATATGAACGAACTGAAAAATATGAAATCCATGAAGGGCCCGCTGTCGTTCAGGACGGTATTTTTACAATTGTTCAGTATGATCTCACCGACAAACTCAACGAAGAGGGATCTGATTTAGCCATCCGTCAGGATGTAAAATTAAAAACTGATGAAAAAAAAGAACTGAACTACTTTACTTCCTCCAAAGCCATTCAAGCTTCCGGCACTGCAGCTTATCTTCGCTCGGTTTCATTTAAAACAACCGTCCACGCGCTTTCTAACGCTTACAAGATCAGTCTTGAGAATCGAGTTGAAATAGAAAAACCCTGGTTTGCTTTGGGTCTTTTATTTAAACCCATGAGCGCTTCAATCACGCGCGATAAATTTTTAAAAGCAGAAGAAAAGCTCATTCAGTATTTGTTGCCTGAGAGTTGAGAGACTGCCTTACTCGTGATGATAGGCCATCCCTTTAATAATAGTGAAAGCTCGGTAAATTTGCTCACACACTAGAA
>JBJSXY010000175.1:0-2291 GCA_046086625.1 Pseudomonadota bacterium
CTATCAGCCCAAACTCGCTTAGAAAATATCGCTTGTCGTTTCGGGGGCGAAGAATTCGCCGTTATTCTTCGAGGTTGTTCGAGCTCTCAAGCGAAACAAGTGGCTGAAAGAATCCGCGGAGCCATTCAAAGTAAGACGGTGGTTAGCAAAAACAAAGAAATCAACTTCACCATTAGTGTGGGAGTTGCTACTTTTAATGGAAAAAACTTTTCAACCTCAGAAGAACTCCTCTTACGAGCTGACGAGCTTCTTTATCAAGCCAAACAAAATGGTAGAAATCAAACAATAGCTGAAGCCGCTTAGCTATTAGAAATGGGAAACAGCCACAGACAATTTCTCAAGCACCATAGAAGCTGCTTGTTCGATTGGCATTTGCAGAAGAGCTCCAGCTGCTTTGCTATGCCCGCCCCCACGGACAGTAAGAGAACGCGCAAATTTAGCAACATCTACTCGTCCTTGAGAACGAAGGGATAATTTCACTTCGGAATCTCCGAGTTCAAAAAGAAGAAGAGCGACTTCAACTCCGTGAGTAAGGAACAAATGATCAATGATTCCCTCTCTGTCATCTGGGATTGCATCGTACTTTCGAAGCATCGATTGACTGAGAGCGGACCAAATAATCTTTCCATTCGCAGCAGTTTTTGCTTGCGTCAAAGTATCAGCCATTAATCGTAAACTTCCTAAACTTCTCTCCAACATTCCTCTCTCACCCACTCGAGTGAAATCAAAACCAGTTTTTAGAAGCTCTGCTGCGAGAGTCATTGCCTCGGGAGTTGTGTTGGAATGCCTGAAAAATCCGGTGTCAAAAACTAATCCTAAGTAGATTTGTTGAGCAAACAAAGGCTCAATAGGGGTTCGAAACAAAGGGGTTTGAGACAAATGATAAACCAACTCAGTCGTAGCAGACGCAAGGGGATCCACTAGTTTCAATGAATAGGGGTACTCGCAACTAATAGCGTGGTGATCAATAAAGACCGTCGTAGGCGTTTTATCAAACCAAGCTTTCACTCTGCCCGCTCGGTCAATTCCTCCGTCCACTACAAAAGCGATATCAAATTCGGGTTTTTCCTTCGATTCAGAAAGAGTTTCAGGAGTGTAAACGCTCTCAGCATCTGGCAAAAACTGATAACGTGGCGGTAACAGCTCGTCATTGACTACAAAAACTTTTTTCTCAGGGAACCGATGTTTCAGCATTCGCTGGAGAGCCAATTGAGCCCCAATGGAATCTCCATCAGCAGCTCCTGGAGCCGTAATCAGAATTCTTTGTGCGCTTGATAAAGCAATGCCAAGTGATTCTATTTGGGGATTAAATTGAGCAATATCAACCATAACAACGTGCGTTCTATAACACACTTTTGGGGAAGCGGGTATGGCTGACAAAAATCAAATACTTTCAGCTACTTAAACAAGACAGAAGGATCTTTGAGAACCTCAAAGGCCCGAGGTAATTTTCGTTGAGTCGTAAATAAGAAAGTCCATTTAACCACTTCCACCAGGGTCCATCCCACGTAAATGTAGGTGATTTCCCATCTGAGACCCGACCAAATAAATTGAACGAGCCAGAGCACAAAAAGCAATGCAGCTTCACCCAAAGAAAAACTTAAATCCAACAGTACAATTCCCGCTAAAAGAGACTGAGCAATGGTAAGGGCTAACTCTGCATGATGAACTTCATCAAAAGTGAGTGGTTCAAAGCGGCCCAAGGAAATATTAAACACAATAGGAATCATAGCGGCCAACATCGTCCACTGATTAATATTACTGTTCACCATATTCATGAATGCCATGGGGGCTTTGCCTTTTTGCCGAGCCCAATTGAAAGCTGAAAGTTTTTCTGGGAACTCAGACAAAAAGGGCGATACCCATTGAATAAAAACAAAAGTGCTAATTCCAGCAGCTACTGCCCATTTTTGTAAAACATGAATGAAAGGCTCCACTGAAAGATAAAGGGCTATTCCTCCCATAAAAAACAAACCGATTGTGGATAGAATTTGAGGGCCTCTCTTGAGTCTTAAAATCTGTTTACCAATCCAAGGAAGATCGTTTGGATCTTCAACTTCGTGGCTGGGAAGCTTAAAAAGAATAAGAAGGTAAGCCCCATAAATCGCAATCAAAACTGCTGAATCCCAACAAGTCAGACTTCCCTTAAGAAAAATCACACAAAAATAAAGGATGGATAAAAACAAAAACAGCACGCTCAAGGAATCTTCTTTGCCCAAATCAATTTTAGAAATGAACTTGTTCTGGCGAGTTCCCTGGAAATAAAACTGAGTAAAAAAGATCATGGGCCA
>JBJSXY010000176.1:0-5040 GCA_046086625.1 Pseudomonadota bacterium
AAGGTTTTAATTTGACGTAATCTCGGCTGGCATAAATTCCAAGTTCTAGATCCGTCCCGTTATAAGCAATAACCGGATTGAGTTCAGGTGATTTGGAAGAGTTAAAAGCTGAAACGCTGGTATAGCCTAAGTAAACAGAAGTAGTGGCCCAGTTTTGTTCTTCGCCCACAAAATTGTATTTCAAAATGGCTCCAAAAGTTCCTGGAGTGTTCAACATTTGGGGTTTAAAAAAATTAAACGTAATCTCAAATCCATCGGCTAGGCCCTTACATAAATAGAGTCTGGGTCCCAAAAGAACTCCCCCAATCGTTCCTTTTCCATCCCCATAATCGCCTAGGCCCCCGGCAGGTGTAATGGGAAGCTCTAGTCCCACTTTAATGCCCGCCCACATGGGATAAGTTTCAGCCGATCGCATGAGCCGACTTGCAGAACCAAACCCAACTTTTTGAACAATATTTTCAACTTCGGCAGGCTTAAGCCCAGCTCCAAGCTTGGCGCCTGCCCAGGCTACAGAACGCGCCAAGAAAAAGCACAAGGCCAAGACGAGATACTTTGAAGTCATGTTTTTAATTGTATCCTGAATCGCTTAATAACTCGAATTTGCCGCACTGCATTAGTCGCTATAAAAATACCTCGTTGCCAAGGGCCGAGCGTTTGTGAAATATCAAGCGAATGTCTCAGCCCAAAGTAAATGAACTTCTTCAAGGTTTTTTGGAACACTTGAAAACAGAAAAAAGCTCAAGTCATTACACTGTCCTTAACTATGAAATTGATCTAAGAAACTGGTTTACTTTCCTTTTTGATCACTCCGTAGGTTCTTTTAGCTTAGATCGCTTGTCTGATCTTAAGTTGCTACGAGAATACTTGGGTGAAGAAATGAAGAAGTATTCCAGAGCTACAGTGGGAAGACGTCTGTCAGTCATAAAAGGCTTTCTCAAATATCTTCATCGTGAGGGACATTTGGAAACCAATGTGGCGAAACTAATTTCACTCCCCAAACAAGCAGAACGACTTCCTTTTGTTTTAAAACCAGAAGACGTTATTAAGCTCATTGAAGGAATCTCCTCAGACACGTTACGCGAAAAAAGAATGCGGGGGATTGTTGAACTTCTCTATTCAACGGGAATTCGAGTATCAGAATTAGCCTCTCTCACTCATGAAAAGATTGATTTTCGTTCAGGAACAATTTTGGTTTTAGGAAAAGGAAATAAAGAACGTGTAGTTCCGATTGGTCGACACTGTCAGAAAGCCCTCTTAAATTATATTGAATCGATGCCTACGCATCAAAAACGTGGGCCTCAAACTCCTCTTTTTTTAAATAAAGAAGGAGAAGCTCTCTCTGTCAGAAGCATACAACGCAACTTGCATGAATTTGCCATTGAAATTTTGGGCCCCTTAGGAGCCCAAGTTACGCCACACACTCTGAGACACTCTTGTGCTACTCATTTACTTTCTCGAGGGGCGGGGCTTAGAGAAATTCAGGAATTATTGGGGCACCAGTCGTTGGTCACGACCCAAAAGTACACTCAAGTGGATGTGGAAAGGCTGCGAGCTGCCTACCAGAAAACACATCCCAAAGAAAAACTTCAAAAAGAAGAGATAGTTTGATGGAACTTTTAAGTACATTTAACAACATAAAAGTTGAGCTTGTTGGAACGATACAAAATCCTTACGAACTCTCTGTTGCTTCGGCTCGAACGTGTTACTCAGGCCGAGGGGTCATTTATCCTGAGGATATTTCTAAAGATGAAAAATCTATCGCCCTAAGAGATAAAATTGCGTCGTCCACTCTGGAGGCAGGTCATTTAACTACGAGGCAGCATGCTCACTTTGTTTTTGCTCTCAGTGGGGTCTCTCGACAATTTATTTGGACTTTTCTTCATAGCCACCCGTTTTATAATTCTGAACAAGTTAGCCAACGCTATGTAAAAGTGAAGCCCTCCAGTTTTGTCGTGCCGCCCCTCTCTGAGAAGGGACAAGTAATCTACGAACAAACTATTCGAGACCAAATGTCGACTTATGAAAAGTTGATAGAGGTTTTACGACCTCCCATTCGGACGGATTACTATGATCGCTTTAAGTCACGTAAGAAATATTCTGACAAATGGGACCCTCAAGTAGAAAAACGGCTTTATGAAGTCGCAAGGTATGCTCTTGGAGTGGGAACAACAGCTTATCTTTATCACACTGTAAGTGCCCTGACCCTTTTGCGATATTGGAGGCTTTGCCAAGAATTTGAAACTCCCATTGAGCAAAAAATAGTGGTTCAAAAAATGTTGGAGGCGGTAAAAGCTGCCGA
Organism: Pseudomonadota bacterium; assembly: GCA_046086625.1. Taxonomy (GTDB): domain Bacteria; phylum Bdellovibrionota; class FAC87; order UBA2466; family UBA2466; genus RFNO01. Next base: position 2,300 of record JBJSXY010000176.1, read on the forward strand.
TCCGCTTTTTGAAAAAGAAATTCAAGATCCTGTTTCCTTGGAAAAAACTCTTGAGTTTTCCTTGGTTCGAAACCAAGCAGCTCAGTTTTCCACTGGTAGCTCCGATTTCATAGCCGAATTCGATAGAGATCTGGGGGAAAGAACTTCCAAGTTGGTTCAATACACCCAAAATGCAGAGAAGGTTTTAGCAGATGCATTCCGCACAGCTACGGGTCGAACACAAAAGGATCTCAGTGATTCTCAGGCGCTTCAATTGCTTTTAGATCCAAAGATGAATCCGATTTTAGCCGATCCACTCAATGCTGGAACATTTGATAGGCTCTCTCAAATTTTTCATCACGTTCACTTTACGTTTAAAAAGAAGATTAGCCACACGGCTGATTCACAAGATCAAAGACACCGAATGGTAATGGCTAGTCGCCCTATGCTTGCAACCCATTTTACAGGGAAGCCAGATTTCATTACTCCTTTTGGAATCACCCAATCAGATGCAGCTCAACAGGTTTATTTCGAGTGCATGGAAAAATCATTTGCAGCTGTAGCGCAGTTAATTGACATGGGAGAACGCGAAGAATCTGCATTCTATTTACTCCCCAACAGCACTTCGATTCGTATGATTTCTAGCGGTGACTTGCAAGCGTATCAACACAAATGGAAAATGCGTAGTTGCTACAATGCTCAAGAGGAAATTTTTCGAGCGACCATTGATGAAATTCAGCAAGTAAAAGACGTTGCTCCGACTATTGCCGAGCATTTACGTGCGCCTTGCTATTTACGGCTTCGAGCGGGAATCACTCCTTACTGCCCCGAAGGCGATAGATACTGCGGGCTACCAGTCTGGAAATATTCAATTGATGAGTACCATCGAAAGAGTTTATGACTTCGTTGGGCCCCATTCAAACTTTCAAAGACCGATTCGGTGACATCCGATACGTTTTAGCTCCTATGGCGGGGATCACAGACACCGTTTTTAGATTGCTCATGAGAAAAATGGGAAGTCAGGCCGTTATTTCTGAGCTTCTGTCTGCTGAAGGATTAGTCAGAGGAGGAGAGCGGACTCGCCAGATGATGCAATTTGATGAGCGAGAACGGCCTGTGGGGATTCAAATTTTTGGCTCAAACATAGCCACAATGACCGAAGCTGCCAAAATTGTTCAAGAAGAAGGGGCGGACTTTGTAGACATTAATTTTGGCTGCCCCGTTAAAAAAGTAGTGTGTGACGGCAGCGGCTCAGCTTGGCTTAGAAATCCGGAAAAGATGGGGGAACTTCTAAGCGCATTAAAAGCGACTCTTCGCATTCCTCTCACTATCAAAGTAAGAACGGGTTGGGACGAACAAAATCGTAACGTTCAGGATGTGGTGAAAGTAGCCGCCCAAAGTGGCGTGAGCTGGGTTGCCATCCACGGCCGTACTCGCGCTCAAGGCTATTCCGGTTTTGCGGACTGGGAAATGATTCGAGAAGTGGCTAGAACCAGTTCGATTCCTATTATTGGAAACGGCGATATTATTTCAGCTGAGCAAGCCAAAAGAAAAGTTGAGGAGGGGTATTCTCACGCGGTCATGATTGGAAGAGGCGCTCTAAAAAACCCTTGGATTTTTCAAGAAATTTTGGAGACTGAAGGAACCACGACTTATGATCTTATTTCTCTCATTCATGAACATTTCGAATTAGCGATTGAAAAGAAAGATCGGGACAGAGCTTTTCTATCTCTTAAAAAGTTTATGGGTTGGTATGCGGCTGGCTATCCTTATAGCTCGGCATTTAGGGGAAGCATTTTTCAAACGAATAATGTTGATGAACTAAGAAAGCTCGCATTAGATTTTTTTGGTCAGCAACGCTTTCAAAAACCTGTTGATGATGGACAACCCTTTCTGATGGGGGGACACGGATGAAGTCCTGGAGCCGCAATGAACGCCTAGTATGGATAGCAGGACTTCTTCTTACTCTCAGCGTGGGCTATCTGAATCATGGAATCATCGCTCTCGATGATTACTCAGAGGGCTTTGCCCGTTTTATTCCTGCTCAGAATATTACCTATCAGGAAAATATGGACAGCTCTGGAATTAGATTGCCTTTCCAGTCGCTCCTACTTCTTTTTTTGAGTAAGTGTGCTCTGGGACTTGGTTTGAATCAACCAACGGATCAACTTAGATTTGTACTCATGCTGATTGGAGCCCTTGTCTTTTGTGCTCACACCTGTACGGCAAGAAGCTTTTTTAAAGATTCTAGAGAGCGCATGATCGCTCTCACTCTCACTTCTTTTTATTTTATTTTGCCCTTGATTTACAGTCGACCCTTAATTGAAAACTTGAGCGGAGCCTTTGTAAGCTTAGCTGCCTTTTGTGCATTCAAATTTTATCGGGAAGAACGTTCACAATGGGTGGGGTTTTCTGTTTTCTTCATTTCACTAGCGGCTCTCTTTCGTTTTCAGAGTGGCATTTGTATTTTGGCACTCCCTCTTTTGTTTTTTATCAAACCCTCTAAATCAGCTTGGTTCGTATTTTTGCTCTCGTGCCTTTTAGGGCTTCTGGGAACAGGACTTTTGGATCTTTTTCTCACGGGTGGATTTCACCGGTCTCTTTTTGCTTATGTCGATTACAATATCCACCATGCTTCTAGTTATGGAACCACCCCCTTTTATACATTTCTCTTATTGTTTCTGGGACTCTCGATTCCTCCGGCTTTTTTAGGACGGTATCGGGGCTTTCAATGGAAGGAACGCTATTCCGACCTTCTCCCC
>JBJSXY010000177.1:0-8558 GCA_046086625.1 Pseudomonadota bacterium
GGTGTCAGCAGAGTTGACCCAAGCATTGGAGAGATTGGCTCAGGAGTAGAGTAAAATCGAACCAAAAAGAACTTTGATTCTTCCGAATTTATCTCCCAAAACGCCCCACACGAGCCCGCCCAAGAGTAGTCCAATCATTTGAGCATTCAGGAGACGAACTCCAATTGGAAGTAACTGTTCTTCTGAAATCCCTAAGTCTCGAAGGCTTTGAACTCGAACAATTCCAAAAAGAGCTAAGTCGAAAATATCGACAAAGTAACCCAAGGCCGCAACGCCAATAAGTGATAAAACGTTTGGACGCATGCGATTTAACATAAAGCGATCAGATGTAATTGGGAAGTTAATATGGGATACTGAAGCGTGGAAATTCTCATGAGATTGAATGAATTGGACGAGAAACTCTTTGTGCTTATTAACAAAGACTGGGCTCCTGAAAGCATTAAAAAGTTTGCGTTATTGATTTCCAATTATCAAACGTGGTGGTGGGTTGCTGGATTTGTTTTGTTACTGAGTATCTTCTTAAAGAAAAAAAAGTGGATAAAAGTTCTTTTGATTTGCGGACTCGCCTTGGGAATCACCGATAGCTTTAATAGCCACATCTTAAAAAAAGGAGTGCAAAGACTCAGACCTTGCCACGTAAAAGAAGTGATTTTAAGGGCAGGGGGGTGCGGGAGTCCCTACGGGATGCCATCAAACCATGCAGCTAATGGTGCAACTATTTTAGTAGTAGCTTCGTTCTTCTTGAACGGAGTAGCTTTGATAACCATTGGGCTTTTAGTGGTTTTAGTGGGGTGGAGTCGGATTTATTTAGGAGTTCACTTTCCTTTTGATGTTTTGGTGGGCTGGGGGGTTGGTTCCCTCATCGCACTCTTAATTGTTAAGACTCTTTTAAAGTTCAGTACTTATCTAAGATCCTTTCGATCGTTTTGAGAGTCTGTTATAGGACCTTCCACTATTAGAACCAAGCCATGAATACTTTAAGAGTCGTTGTTTTCTTTTTGGGGAGTGCTGTTAGCCTTTGGGGAACAGACTGCTGCTTATCTGGGGGAGCCCGATCTATCAACTCCCTTCAAGCCATGCAAAGAATTGATTTGGGGCTTGCCACTTCCTTTCAAGACTATTCAAGTTGGTACAATTTCTCACTGCAAGCATCGACCACTGCTCGCTTGAATCCAAACTTAGAAATGTTTGGAAGGCTTCCGCTGATTCAGCACCGTGTGGATTTAAAGACAAAGCGCGATAGTCAAACGAGTTTGGGAGATGTGGGGCTCGGGCTTCGAATGACCCTCCTAAGAAGTTTATTTGTGGAAGATCCTCATCCAACGGTGAGTTGGGTGGTGGGTGCTAAACTGCCCACAGGAACTCAAGATCTCCAAGTAGGTAACTTGTTTCAAAGCCGAAGTGGAAATGGGCTTTTTGAGCCTTTGGTGGGGTTGAGTTTTTCAAAAGAGTACTACGATTGGCTGGTGGCTATTGATTTTTCTTACACAAGACTTCAGGGAAAAATTTCAAATCTTTTAGTAGAAGACAATCAAGTCAATGTGACTGAAACCTTAAGCTATGCCTTAAACCGGAATTGGCAAATGGGTGCCGGTAGTAACCAGCTATGGAGTTTTGGTCGGAAGCTCAATCGCTCGGCTTTGGCCGACCCAACAGGCAAAAGCTTAAGTGTCTTTGGCCTTCTAAATTATTACGTAACCCCATTTACTTCGTTGGGAGCCCACGTTGACTGGGCTTTTGAAACCTTAAGTCGAAATCAGCCCGCCACCCGCTCCGCTAGTTTGTCTGTTAGGTATGGGTTTTATTAATTCTTTTGATTAATAATTTTCAACTTCGATGAGCTCTTCTTCTTCTCGAAGGCGATACACAAGAGCTGTTTCAATCGTTTTGGGGCGAAAGAACTTTTTAAGTTCATCATAAACGATATCGGGATTAAAACCTTTGCAGCTGTAGCAATCAAAGGTGAAGAAAGGCCGGAAAATTCGTCTTTCTACGCCGCGCGGTTTTTTCTTTCCGTCTTTTTGACCTCGCGGAAATGTGTGAATGCTGATGTGAGAAGTTGCGATAATAGTAACGCCGGTGATTCCCACATCAGGATGATCTTCTCGAGTGACTTTGTAAACGATAGGAAGCCCCATTTTTTGCATCCCAATTTTTTCAGGAAGTGTCTTTAAGAAGCTGTAAATGTGATCATAAGACATCAAAGCTCGTTTATCCGCATCAAAGCCCGAGCACATTAAGTGTGGCCAACCTCGATAATCGTCATTTACTGCCATAAGCCCCTCCTGATGAGAATCAGATTAAATCAAATTGTAACTGAACTTTTGTAACAGGTTAGAAAAAAAAATAAACAATTCTTTTTGAGAAAATAGGTGAGTCTTTCAATAGCTCGGGATATGAACTTGCCATGATTCCAAAAGAGTTTCGTTTTCGGTGTGCCATTGATTGGACTTGGGCTGATCCTATTGGAGAAGAGTCGTTTACTTTGGTGAAAAAATTATTGAAGCTGTTCCCATTCGAAGTTCTGTCGGTAGAAGTGGACTTCAGGCGAAGTCGAGATGTGTTCTCAGATTGGGATTCCTACTTGGAGTGGTTTAAAGCAGAGAAACCGGCTGGTGAGCGACTCTTCAGCAGAATCAAGATTTCGAGGCAAAGAAAAACATTGGGCTTGATGGTTTGGGAAAAAGGGGACTTGGCCATTTATACAGAGCATGACCAAGTCGCGCCTATCACGAAAGCATGCGAAACGATGCAGCCCCTAATAATCTCCGTTTCAAGCTCAAGAGTGGGCTTTAAGCTTTTTCAATTCCTCCGTTAAGAGGGGGACTACTTCAAAGAGGTCTCCCACGATCCCATAGTCGGCTTTTTGAAAAATCGGAGCTTCTGGATCTTTATTGATAGCTACAATGACCTTTGAAGTTCTCATACCAGCCAAGTGCTGAATAGCTCCCGAAATGCCACACGCAATGTAGAGTTTGGGACTAACAGTCTTTCCTGTTTGGCCAACTTGCATATCGTGAGGTGCATAACCTGCATCCACTGCTGCTCGACTGGCTCCTACTGCAGCGCCTATGACAGCAGCACAGTCTGAGAGAATTTTAAAATTATCGGCACTTTTGAGGGATCTTCCTCCCGAAATAATAATGTCAGCTTCGGTGAGATCCACTTTCTTTTCACCACTCGAAAGAACTTCTGTTACTTTTGCGCGAATTTGTCCAATTTCAGCTGGGAGCTTTTCAATTGTTGGGGCGGTCCCTTTTGCCTCTCCTAAGGCCAATACATTCGGCCGAACTGAGAGAACCGCAGGGCTTCCCGAAAAAGAAACATTTTGGGAACATTTACCTGCAAATACGGGGCGCCTAGCGGAAACAGTTCCAGAAACTTTTATTTCGGTGCAATCGACTGCTAATCCCACTTGGAATTTGGCAGCTAATCGAGGTAGTACATCTTTTCCCACCCAGCTTGCTCCCGTAATGACCGCTGTGGGAGATTGCTTGGAAAGGTACGCATGGTAGGCATTTGCAAGTCCTTCATTCGAGTAGTTTTTTAGTTCGGCGTTTTCTAAGATGACGACTTTTTTGGCGCCATACTTACCTAGCTCTTGAGCAGCGGAGTCTAAATCTCCTGCACCAGCCAATACGCAAGTAGGTTCGGCCCCTTGGCGGAGGCACTCACTCAGTATTTCCAAGCTCACTCGTTTTAGTTTTCCGTCTTTGTGTTCTGCAATCAGATAAATCGACATGTTGGGATCCTCTCGTTAGATAGCTTTTGCTTCTTCTCTTAATAATCGGACCAATTCTTTGGCTTGAGTTGCAGCATCGCCTGCGAGCTTTTTGCCGGCCTGACGTTCAGGGGGAAGGGCATAGTCCGATATCGAAGTTTTGGGTTTTTCAGAGCCCAGTCCCAAATCAGCTAGGGAATAGACTTTAATTTCCTTTTTCTTGGCCTTCATGATTCCAGGAAGACTTGCGTACCGAGGCGTATTGATGCCTTTGTCCACCGCAATTACAGCGGGGGTGGGAAGTTCCATTGCAAATCGAGTTCCCCCTTCAACTTCTCTTTGAATCACTGCTTTACCGTTACTCACTTCACATTTAACCACCATAGAAGCAGACGGCCAATTGAGCAGTTCAGCTAAATATCCAAAAGTAGCAGCTTGATCATCATCAATCGCTTGTTTTCCTGAGAAAACGAGTTGCGAATTTTCTTTTTTTGCGACTTCCGCTAGAGCTTTTGCCACCAAGTAGGTATCCATTTCTTGATCTATTTTGATATGGCAAGCATTGTCGGCTCCCATAGCAACAGCAGTTCTTAAGGCTTCAACCACTCGATCAGGTCCTACCGATACAACCGTAACCGAACCTGTTTTGAGAATTTCTTTAGTTTTTAGCCCTTGCTCAATAGCAAATTCGTCATAGGGATTAATCACCCATTTAATATCGTTTTGTTCAATGCCCTTTTTATCAGAAGAAATTTTAATTTTTGTTTCGGTGTCCGGAACTTGTTTTACTAGGACCATAATATTCATTGAAAATCTCCTTGTTTAGTACGACTAATCTTCTAAAAGGTGACGTGCAATCACAACTCGTTGGATTTGGCTCGTGCCTTCATAAATCTGAACGAGTTTCACATCTCGCATAATTTTTTCTACAGGGTACTCTTTAGTGTAGCCATAGCCCCCGTAGATCTGAACTGCGTCAGTTGCAACTTCCATCGCCATATCTGCAGAGAAACGTTTTGCAAGAGAAGCATAATAACTTCCAATTTTTGTTTGCCCTTTATCTAAAGCCCAAGCCGCTTGATAGCAGAGAAGGCGACCCGCCTCAATTTTGGTGGCCATGTCGGCCAACATAAACTGGATGCCTTGGAAATTGGAAATAGGCTGATTGAACTGCTTTCGTTCTTTTGAGTATTTGATTGAATACTCCATAGCAGCTCTCGCCGCTCCGACGGCCCCAGCAGCAATGGGAGTTCGAGTTTTATCGAGCGTTTTCAAAGCAATTTTAAATCCATCTCCAATCTGACCAATCATATTTTCTTTTGGAACTTTTACATTCTCAAAAGTGATAGCACGAGTGTCTGAGCAGCGCTGACCCATTTTGTCTTCATGCTTTCCAAGAGAAACGCCTGGAGATTTTGCGGGGACTGCTAAACAAACGGTGCCTTTTGATCGGAGCTCTTTATTGGTAGTAGCAAACACTGTAAATAAATCAGCATGTCCAGCATTAGTGATCCACATTTTAGAGCCATTAAGCACAAAGTGAGAACCCTCATCTTTTGCATGGCAAGAGAGAGAACCTGCATCCGAACCAGCTCCCGGTTCAGTTAAGCAAAAAGAAGCAAGTTTAGGTTCGTTTAAAAAAGGGGTCACCCAGTGTTTGATCTGCTCATCAGTGCCGCCAATCAGGATGGGGTACAGTCCCAAAGTATTGACTGCAATGCTTGTGGTCATTCCCAAGCAACCCGCTCCCATTTCCTCATTCATGATGACGTCTTCAACAATCCCAAACCCAAGGCCCCCAAACTTTTCAGGAACTGCCGGATTCATGAAACCGTTTTCCCAAGCTTTACGAATAATCTCGTGAGGAAATTCCCCAGTAGCATCAAAGCGGTGAGCATTCGGAATTATTTCTGCTTGTACGAATTTTCGGACTGTATCTCTCAGAGCTATTTGTTCATCACTGAGGCTGAAATCGATCATGTTTGTGCTCCAGGAAGTAAGTTAAGTGAGAACCAAAAATATTCGTAATGTGGGAATATTTCAAGCTTTTCTCTCCCCGATTCGGTGGTTTCGTGTTAAAAATTTTTAAGTCATGAATCCTGTGTCCCCAACTTCTGTACGTACTGGTCTTTTGATGATCTTCGATGGTTTTGGGGTCAATCCCTCTTCAGTAAATAACGCGGTGGCTCAGGCTCGGATGCCAGTTTATCAGTCGCTTCTGAAAAAATATCCTCATACTCAAATTGAAGCTTCAGAGAAAAACGTGGGGCTCCCCTCTGGATTCATGGGAAATTCGGAAGTTGGGCATTTGAATATCGGCGCGGGTCGAGTTGTCTTTCAGGATTTTTCATTGATCAGTCGAGACATCGAGGACCAAACTTTTTTTAGCAATCCTATTTTAATCCAAGCTTGTGAGGTGTTAAAAAAACAAAAGCCCGGGACCTCGCTTCATTTGATGGGGCTCCTCTCAGATGGGGGCGTTCATTCTCATTTGAGTCATTTGTTTGCTCTCATTCAATTGGCCAAGCGGCAGGGGATCTCATCGGTCAAAATACATTGCTTTATGGATGGCCGAGACACTTCGCCCACTTTAGGAAAAAACTACCTTCGGCAGTTGAAGGCATTTATCCAACAAGAAAAACTAGGTGAAATTTCGTCAGTGATGGGTCGATTTTATGCCATGGATCGAGACACTCGTTGGGAAAGAACCGAACTCGCATACAAAGCTCTTGTAGACGGGGAAGCTTCCATTCACTTTTCGGACCCTGAACAATATGTAACAGATTGCTATACCCGCGGAGAAATTGACGAATTTATTTCTCCTGCAGTAGCCCAAAATTTTTCGGGGATTGCTGAGGGAGATTCCGTATTGTTTTTTAATTTCAGAGCCGACCGAGCGAGGCAGTTAACACGAGCGTTAACTCAATCGACCTTCAATGGATTTAATCGAAAACGGATTCCTAAATTATCGAGCTTTGTTTGCATGACTCCTTATGATGAGTCGCTCAAACTTCCTGCTGCTTATCAAAAAGTGAAAGTTCCCATGACTTTGGGAGAAGTAGTGAGCGGGCAGAACTGGAAGCAGCTTCGCATTGCCGAAACCGAAAAATACGCTCACGTTACTTACTTCTTCAACGGCGGTGACGAGAAAGTATTTCCTGGAGAAAAAAGAGTTCTTATTCCTTCGCCAAGGGAAGTAAAAACTTACGATTTGAAACCAGAGATGAGCGCTGAAGCAGTGACCGAGCAACTCCTGACCGAATTAAAAACAGGGCAGTACCAGTTCGCCGTTGTTAACTTTGCAAATCCCGACATGGTAGGGCACACCGGAAATTTAGCAGCTGCGGTATCCGCATTAGAAACCTTAGATCGTTGCTTAGGAAAAATTGTGAATTGGGTGGAAGCCTCGGGAGCTTTTGCGATTTTAACTGCCGATCATGGTAACTGTGAAATGATGACGGATAGTTCGGGGCAGCCACTCACTTCCCATACGCTTTTACCCGTTCCTTTTATTTTAATCGATCCAACTCACACCGCATCTAAACTTGCCGCATCTGGAAAACTATCTGATATTGCTCCCACTTTTCTAAGCCTGTGGAAAATTCCTGTTCCAAAAGAAATGACGGGTCAAAGCCTGGTGATTTCTTAAGCGTTTCTAGGGTATAATTAATAGAGTTTTCTCGGCCATTTTTCTAAAATATTCAGACCTTAAATTACGAAGGCAATACCCCATGAACGCAGGGAAACTGGGGGCTTTGTTAGTTTCAAAAGGCCTCATTACAAAAGAGCAACTTCAGTCTGCCGCGGAATTTCAGTCAAAAGAGAGGACGCGCCTGGGCAGCTCATTGATCAAATTGGGGCACGTTAATGAAAAGGTCCTCGTAACTTTTCTCAGTGCACAGTATGGGATCCCAGCTGTCTCTCTCGCGGGCGAATTTGTAGCTCCAGAAATTTTACGATTAGTTCCTAAGTCCCTTTGCGAAAAGCACGTGCTTTTGCCCTTGGCAATCGAAGACAACAAACTGAAAATTGCTATGGCCGATCCTACTCATGTCTCTGCAATTGATGATGTGAGATTTATTTCAAATATGGAAGTCAGCATTGTTCTTGCTGCCGAATCCGACATCTTAGCCTCAGTCGAAAAGCTCTATAAAGAAGGTCCAAGTGTTCTTGGAAAAGCGAGCGACTATCGGGATCCGACACACGAGCAAACAAAGACGGGTATTGCCATCAATCCCGCTGCCGAGACTATCGATTCGGCAAAATCTGATAGTAAACCCATCATCAAGCTCATTAATAATATTTTTCTTGAGGCCATCAGACGTAAAGTGAGTGATATTCACATCGAGCCTTATGAAGGATTTAGTCGTGTTCGATTTAGGATTGATGGATCACTTCATGAAATCATGAAATTGCCCTTACAGTTTCGTTTGCCTGTACCAGCAAGAATTAAAGTGATGGCTAATTTGGATATTGCGGAAAAGCGATTACCCCAAGACGGTCGAATTCAACTCAGAACAAAAGACAGAAGTGTCGATGTTCGTGTTTCTTTAGTTCCCACCATTCACGGTGAAAAAGTCGTCATGCGACTACTCGACCAAGGGGGGACTACTCCAGAGATGTCCCAGATTGGTATGGAACCCGATCAGCTGGCTCTTTTTCAGAAAGCCTCGGAGCAGCCTTACGGTATGATTTTAGTTACGTGAACCTGATTGATCCCCAGAAGCGTGTATTCCACTGGATCTTCCGCTGTCGATAAATTTACATCGGGAGTATTAAGAGCTGAGAGAGCCGCGTACAAAGTAGTTGTTTTACCGCTTCCTGTAGGCCCCGTAAC
>JBJSXY010000178.1:0-2505 GCA_046086625.1 Pseudomonadota bacterium
CGATGGGAAAAACAATCTAAAGTTGTTGATTATCCGTGGTTTAAGTTAATATTAAACCGTCTCGTGAATCGATTTATTCAACTGCTTTTCGGTATTCGTTACAACGATGTTACCAACGCTTTTAAACTCTACTCGCGAAGAACTATCAAAGGGGTCGAACCTATTTTAAGTCCCCATTTTAATTTAACGGTAGAACTCCCCCTAAAAGCTATCGTGAGAGGCTATAGCTACACGGTTTTACCCAATACTTGGATCAACAGAAAAACAGGAGAATCAAAACTTAAAATTAAGGAAATGGGTTCTCGATATCTTTTTATCATCCTTTACTGCTTTATTGAAAAATGGCTTTCCCGCGGAGATTACCGCCTTTCCCCTCAAAAAGAGACAGAGCCAGCCGTTTCTGCTTAAAAGAAAGCATACTTTCCAAGACTTAACGCTTGGCATTACGCCCTATCTTAGATTCTTGAAATCCAACCGACTGTCCCCTATCATGCCGACTGTTTAAATCGGCACTTTTCTTCTGAAAGAGAGCTCTAGAATGAATTTTATCAAACAAAACACTCAGCTCATTCTCATGCTGGCTGCACTGTTTGCTTTGCGTTGGAGTGTGATTGAGCCTTACGTAGTACCTACGGGCTCGATGGAACCAACTTTAAAGACGGGTGATCGTCTCTATGCACTCAAATGCGCTTACGATTTAAGAATCCCAATGACCGATAAAATACTCTTTCGTACTGGAACTGTGAAACGAGGAGACGTTATTTTGTTCCAAGCGCCTCGAACTCCAGAGATCACCTATGTAAAACGAGCCATTGGACTTCCCGGAGACAAAATAGCTTTTAGAGATGGTGTTCTGTACATCAATGGCGAAGAGGTCAAAAAAACGGTCACAAACAATCGTGATGTCATGTACGACATTGAAATGAAACAAGAGAAAACTCTGTTCATCGAGCAACTGGGAGACGTCAAACACTATGTGATCTTAAGAACCGAATACTTTGACCCCTCCTTACGATTTATGGATGAAATCCAAGTTCCCGAAGGCCATCTCTTTGCGGTTGGAGATAATCGAGATAACAGCCATGACAGTCGCGCTTGGGGTTTTGTGCCGATGGAAAACTTAAAAGGAAAAGCAATGTTCATTTGGTACTCTAGCTGGGATCCCTTGGTAAAAGACACTATGGCTTCGACCTCTTTGTCGCCTTTGGAAAGAATCTATTATTACATTTACGAGTTTTTTGTGTTTTTCCCTCACTATTTTAATGGCGAGGCTTGGATCAGAAAAGAACGCGTAGGAACTATTATTCAATAATGTCTGCCGACTTCACACATTTGCATGTGCACTCCAACTACAGTTTGTTGGACAGCACTATTCGAATCGAAGACCTCGTAAAAGTAGCTTCGAACGATAAAATGTCTGCACTTGCACTAACCGACCATGGCAACATGTTTGGTGCGCTCGACTTTTATCTTTATGCGAAAAAGTATGGACTAAAACCCATCATTGGTTGTGAAGTCTATTTAGCTCCGGGAAACCGATTTTTAAGAGGCAACAACACGAGTGGCGACGAAGAAGTTGCCCCCTATGCTACGAGCCGCTCCGGCATGAATCACTTAATTTTGTTAGTGCAAAATGAAGTGGGTTATCAAAACCTCTGTAAATTGGTTAGTTCCGGATTTCTTGAGGGTTTCTACTACAAGCCCAGAATCGATAAAGATATTCTAAAAGAACATAGCGAAGGGCTTATTGCGACTTCGGCATGTTTGAAAGGTGAAGTTTCCAATCTTTGTTTGATTGGGGACATGGACAGAGCAAGAGAAGCCGCAACTTTTTATCGAGATCTCTTCAAGGGTAATTTTTACTTGGAGCTTCAGCAAAATGGTGTTCCGCAACAGATGCTGGTTAACCAGCGTTTTCAAGAACTCTCAAAAGAATTGGGTATTCCGCTTATTGCAACAGCCGATTGCCACTATTTGAACAAAGAAGATGCTTTTGCCCAAGAAGTTCTATTAGCGATTCAAACCGGTAGAACTCTTGAGGACCCCGCTTCTCACAATGTCGTCAGTGATGAGTTTTATTTCAAACCTCAAGCGACTATGAAAGAAGAGTTTTCCCACTGCCCTGAAGCGATCGCTAATACGATGAAAATCGCTGAGCAATGTTCCTTTGAGTTTAAATTTGACGATGAAAAAGGGAAAAAAATCTATCACTTTCCAAAATTCGAACCCCCCGGAGGTAAAACTGCAGAGCAGTTTCTCGTAGACTCTGCTCAATTGGGTTTAGCGCGAATTCTTGAAGAGAAAGAGGAAATTGACCAAAAACCTCACAGAAAAAGAAGTGCTTCCTTCCCCTGGTTGACAGATGCGTGACACTGGGGCGATACGGCCCTGAGCATACTCGGGAAACGACCATGCCGGTGCACGCCTTCATCTTCCCCGGCCAGGGCAGCCAGGCCCCTGGCATGGGCCGCGACCTCGCCGCCGCCTTCCCCGCCGCGCGCGAGG
>JBJSXY010000179.1:0-3963 GCA_046086625.1 Pseudomonadota bacterium
GCGAAATTTCCGGCTTTAAATTGAATTCGATCTCAAGCCCCATCGTACTTAAGGGTCCCCCAACGGCTACTCCAGCACCAAAGCGCCGCTCCGTTTTAAAATCGTCTAAGAATCCCGCCATGCTGGGAGTGGCGAAACCGATTATCAAAGCGATAAGAATTCTCATTTTAGGTCTCCGAGCTTATTTGAATTAGAAAATTCTGGCCCTCACCCCTTCTTCTTGAAGGAATTTCTGAAGAGTGGGTTTATCTATTTGGTGAGCCCGATCCACTAAGTCGGCTAGCTGATCGATAAATTTTCCGCTTTTTGGTGTTCTTAACTGTTGGGATAAAACTGCGAAATTTGAACTCACCGTGTTCAGATTTTCAATGAGTTGACTGACTTTTTTTCTATCTAATTTTTTTAGGACTTCGTTGGTATCTGTCATCAAGGAATGAACACTTGATAGAAGTTCTTGCATCGTATTTTCATTTCGCTCAAGAAAGTCCTGAACTCTTCCAAACACTCCATAACCTTGTGACAATAGCTGATCCACTCGAGGGGGATCTATTCCTCGGACTTCTGCTTCATTTTCTAAAACAGCACTGTCATCGGATCCAGGAGTAATTTCAATATAGCGCTCTCCAATAAGACCTGCGATATTGATGTAAAATTTCGAATCTTTTCGAATGAGGTTTTTTACTTCCGGCTCTACCCCAATGCGAAGTTTAACTGAAGTTCCGGCTAAGTTTTCAGTTCGAGTCTTAGATAAATCAGCGGTGAAAAATTCTATCTTCTCAACTTTTCCTACTTTTACTCCGCTCACCCTGACCGGCGCCCCCACTTCAACGCCCCCTGCAAATTGATAGAAAACAGAAAAGTGAAATCGAGGGCTTAGAGGTTGAATAATTCCTAGAAGCCATGCAAAAACTAATAACAAGCTAGCTGAAGTAAGAACGAGTACACCTACCCAAAATTCTTTGCGTCGCTGTTCCATGAAATTTAAAGTGGATTAATAGATGAAGGAAAGACAGACTTAATTATACCTTAAGAGCGCTTCTTGGATCAAGGCATCCACCAGATTGAATTGATGAGCAAATCCAAAATAATAATGAGCAGAGTGCTCTTTGCGACGGCTTGCGTTGCCGCTTCACCCACTCCCTGACTGCCCTGAGCACAGCGTAATCCATAGCTCGCCGAGACAAAGGGAATCAGCGTTCCAAAACATAAAGACTTGATCATGCATCCCATCAAATCGTAGCCCTTCGTAAAAATAAAAAGAGAATTAAAGAATTCCCCTGGCTGATATCCCATCCACTTGGATCCCAAAAAGCAAGTCACCCAACCCGCAATCAAAAGGGAAACGAGAGTAAGACTCGAAGTGGCTACGACACAACCTACCCATCTTGGAATAAGAAGGTAATCGATTTCGGAAACGGCTAATAATTTCAATTGATCGAGCTGCTCTGTATTCTTCATCACGCCTATTTCAGCTGCAATAGACGCTCCCACTCGCGCCGCTAATAACATAGCCGCAACGACAGGAGCTACTTCTCTTATGGTGAGCACCATGGCAAAGCCAGGGACCAAAGCATCTTGCTTCAAAACAATTTTCATATGCCATGAAAACTCAAGCACACTCATCAAAGACACAATGGACAGAGAAAAAGCAATAACAGGGATACTGAGCACAGCACATTCATAAATCTGTTTTAGTATTTCATTTCTTCTTAGAGATCTTCCCCAGATTGATCCTAAAAGCCTCCAAAATGACCGACTTAAGAGGAGGAATGGATCGCCCATCCGCATCCACTGAGCTATTGTCCATTTGCCTAAGGTTTCAATCATATTTCATTTCAACTTGAAAATAATTTGCTCAACGACTCGACTAAAACAGAAACTGAAAAATCAGTCACAATGATTGTCACTAATGTGACAACAGCAGTTCGTCTAACGGATTGTCCCACTTCTTCTGATCCGCCCGTCGTGTGATACCCGACAAAACAAGAAATAGAGCCAATCATAAGGCCAAAGAGAAAACTTTTTACAATTCCAATCAAAATACTCGAAAATGAAACAAACTGAGGGATATGAGACATAAATTGCAAAGGATTCACTTTCAAAACCACTGAGGAAATTGCTATTCCCCCAACAACCGTTAATCCCAACCCCAACACCAACAATAAAAAACTCGAAAGCGTGAGAGCCAAAAGACGGGGAACTACGATAATGGACAAGGGATTTAATCCTAAGCACCGGATGGCACTTATCTGATCTGAAATCGCCATAGTTCCTAACTCCGCAGATGAAAACGCTCCTACTCTCCCCGCTAATAAGAAAGCAATCAGCACGGGACCTAAATTTCTAATGGTAGTAGAAGTGCTAAGCCCCCCTAAAAAGCCTTGGGCTCCAAAATCTTTGAGTTGCAGATTGATTTGAATAGCCAAAATCGCTCCGACAAAAAGACCTGCTAAGCAAGTCATTGGAATGGATCTTACGCCAACCAAATACATCTGATCGATTAATTGCTTTCGACTTACGCCTTCCCTAAAGAGGACAATCCCATTCTTCCTTGTAAACAAAAACCATCGGCCCACAGCGCTTAATAGGTTCCTAAACTCAGACATCAAGACCCTCTATCCCTTTTAAAAAAGCTTGAACCAACTCGTGTTTCGATCTTGAAAACTCTCCCTGATCTCCCTGGAATACCACTTGTCCCTCATCGAGTAACACTATTCTATCCGCCAACTCTAAAGCACTCTTAACGTCATGGGATACCACCAAACATCCTGTTTTAGTTTCATCAGAGACTCTTCGTATCATTTGATTTGTTAATTCACGCGCCACTGGATCGAGTCCTGTAGTCGGCTCATCGAAAAGAATGTACTGCGGTTTTCTAAGAAGCGTTCTCACCACACTGGCTTTTTTTTTGATTGCCAAAACTAATCTCTGATGGATATCGCGACAAAAGAGAATTTGGGAATCGAACCCAATCACAATATTTGGCTACTTCATTGCTATTGATAGCACTTAACCCGAAAACAAGATTGTCATAAATTTTAAGCGAATCCAAAAGAGCAGGCATTTGAAAAACGAGTCCGCACCGCTGGCGCACAAAACTCATTTGATCTTCATCGAGGGGTTCAGTCTTTTCCCCATCCAGCCATATTTCGCCGCTATCTTGGGGGATGAGGCCCACGATTGTTTTCAAAAGCACGGACTTTCCTACTCCCGATCGCCCTAAAACAAAAATCGTTTCTTCTCTTTTCAAACTAAGATTTACGCTCTGGAGGACATCTCTGCTCCCGAACCTTTTTGTTATGGACTTAAGTTCAAGCATAAACGGTTTGGGTCAGAGGGCCTGTAAGTGAACCTTGAGTGAATTGCTCAATGGCGGGATCATTACTTTTTTTGAACTCTTGTACCGTATGCAATTTGCTTAAAGTCCCATCCCACAAAAAAACTAGTTGGCTAGCCAGCTTGAAACTTACAGCAAGATCAGAACTAGTAAAAACAACAAGACACCGATTAGCTTCGCAGAAGCTCTGTATCAAAGAGACTATTTCCTCAGCTGTTACTGGATCGAGTCCCGCTGTTGGATCGTCCAGCAATAAGAGCTTGGGGCGAAGTGCAAATGTCCTAGCCAGTGAAAGCCGCTTCAACATGCCCCCACTCAATTCTCTTAACTTATTTTCTTTCGCTTTCAACAGCCCCACTTGTTCCAATGCATGAAATGCAATTTCTTTTCGTTCGGAAGCCCTAAAAGGAGTTAATTCTTTCAAAGCAAAATCGATATTCTCCCAAGCATTGAAGCAATCAAGCAGTCCCCCTTTTTGAAAACTCATTGAAATTTTCGTTGAAAGAAGACGGCTCACACGAGCGCACTCTCGTCGAATAGGCTCGCCTTCAAGTGATACACTTCCGGACATGGGAGTTAAGAGACCCGCTATCAGCTTGAGAAGAGTTGATTTGCCAGAGCCCGAA
>JBJSXY010000180.1:0-2698 GCA_046086625.1 Pseudomonadota bacterium
ACCCAAGGTCCATATTCAGCAACGGGCGTGAGATCAGCAATATTATACGTATCCACAAAAATTCTCGATCCCAAAACAACCCATGCGTGGCTTTCTAGAGGCGTTAAACTCAATCCTATTTTAAGAGATGCAGGATGTCCGTGAAGATTTAACAGATACCAAGTCACTACTGCTTGATCCAAGCACTTGGCTGCTACAGGGACCTTCTCTAAGCTTGCTTTTAGTTTCTGCTCGAGCGTATCGGGTTTCTCTTGAAACGTTCCAAGCTTTTGCAAAGAACGGCCTAGCCATCTAAAAAATCGAAGTGTGCGATCGAGCCCAAGAAACTTAGTGGACAAAAAACAGGCCAAATAGAGAAACGAATACTTCATTTGGCAGTTCCCCTAGTTTGCTTAAGGTAAAAAGTAAAATTTCGTTTCCAAATTAAATAGCTCATTAAGCGTATGAGTTTGCTCTCCGAGTTCGAAGACATTCCAAAAAGCATCGACTCGAAAGAATCGAGAAGCGATTTTGAATCTATCCAATCCGGATAAGAACGAGCCGCTTCTTCTAAGAGCGATCTTAAAAAGTCCTGATTTGTTTTTAGAACCGAGAAAAAATACCCATCAAACGAAAACTCATCTTTTTTCCGCGTTCGAACTTCTTCAGGTGTGATTCCTCGCATCGCTTCTCTTAAAAGATGTTTGTAAGGGTTCTTAAAATCATGAATAAAGTGATAAGGAACCTCTTTGGAAACAAACTCGATCATTCGCGAATCACAAAAGGGGTGAATGTACTGAACGCTTTTTGATTCCAAATAAGGCTGAATGACATATTGGGGTGCGATTAAATAGTTGAGAGAAAAATGACACGTGCCAGACGCTTCTTCCAAAAAAGTAAATAAGTCGGCCCCCGAAAGGGGGGCTCCATTTTTGACAAACCAAGAAATTCTCTCGGTTTTAGTTATCTCAGGAAGAAGTTCATCAATTTTAAAAGGGTTTATTTTTATTGAGCGAGTCAAATCCAATAATCGAACCAATGTTTTTTCAGGAAGTCTTGAAAGAAGGAATTGGAAGGAGAAATTGAGGGCCGGTCGGTTCAGGGCTCGAGCGATATCTTTTACTATGGGTAAAGTGTTCCAGCTTCCCTTTTGGTCCGCTAACCTTTGCACAATCCGATTATTTCGCATCAGAAGCTGGTCACAACCAAAGCCAGTAAAGAGAAGGCTGCCTGCTTGGACCAAATCCCGACAGATAGGACCAAAGAGGGTTCCCTGCCAAAATAAATCGACAGGTTCATTCTGAAACGGGGCAAGTTTAGCTAAATCGGTGGGTGCTATATCTGAAGAATCAAAAACCTGTAACTGAATGTTTTTCTTCTGCGCGACGATCTGAGCGCATTCTTCACTGAATCGATGAGAAGGATGCTTTCTAAAAGCGTACATGAGGGCCCTGACGGGAGAAGGGGAGAGATCAGACAAAAAAGAAGCCACAAAAGAGGAATCTAATCCTCCTGAGAGTTCAGCAAAAACAGGTCCCCCTTTTTTAAGGTGCCAGTCTAAAATATTTTTTAATTGCTCGCGAAGTTTCTCAGAAGTTTCTGCAAAAGAGGTCTCCTTCTCTACTAACGGATAAGGCTCAACTTCGAACAAATGAATATGGGGTTCAGTGTCTAATTTTAAAGTAACCACAGATGCTGGAGGCACTCGCGATATGCCTTGGAAAGGAGTCAAGCGCGAGCTGAATTGAAGAGTTGGTAAATCCAAAACAAATTGCTTTGCATAGGATTCCGAGAATGAGAAAGGGGAATCAGTAAGCGCTAGTAACTGATCGGAAACCTGATTTCTTGAAAAAAATAACAAGTGGGGTGAAAGAGCACTTCTGAAAATCTCAATCTTATCTGGATTAATCCAAATGCACGAACATTGGCCCTTCAAATGAGACCAAGCATTGAGAGTGTTGTTTTGGAGAGCCGTAAACAGAGTTGAAAGAATTTCGGGGTCATTTGGACTGGAAAAGTGCTTTCCATGGATTGAAAAAATATCTCCTAGGATTAAAAGCGTGGAGTCCCCTTGAGATAATCGCCGCCCGAATTGAGAGATTGAAATGTGAGGAGGAGTGTCGACTCGCAGATAAACGTAGGTCGGTTCATTCATGAAATTTTCTTGATGAGTTTATTTTTGGTTAAGTCATCAACGAGCTCAAGAAAGTCCTTCCTTAAAATGTCTTCCGATATTTTAAATTCTTTTTGGGCTAAAAGAACAGAACTGTCGAAATCGTTCTCGAGAAGAAGCTTTAGAAAAATACCAGCTGTTTCGTTCAGACCAAAAAAGTCCCCAGAGTCCTTTGAGAAAAGGACCCACTTGCCATCCATCTCCGTTAGATTGAGATGAGGTGCTAATTCAATTTTGAAATTAAGGTGAGAAGTCACTGAGCACCCACACAAAAAAGGGAAGGCTTCCAAAGAAGCCTTCCCGAGAAATGAACCTTAGATCTTACATGAATCCGACCGTTGTGAAGTCAGATTTCACGTTTTTGCTGCCTTTAATGAGCATGATCGACCCTAGTTTTATAATCACAGGTTTTTGATATTTCTTCATAGGTCCTCCTTGTGGGACTAAAGTAGTCCAACTTCTTCGGTTTCGCAAGAGGACCCGTTTGGAAAATTGGTTTTTGCAAGGCTTTTAGACTCTGATTAGGGGCAGAAGCCGGAGAAAAAG
>JBJSXY010000181.1:0-9817 GCA_046086625.1 Pseudomonadota bacterium
CTTTCAAAGGAGAAATTCGAAAGTCCCATTCATTTCCAGACCGATAGAACCCAAGGGGCAAATAAAAATCAGGCTGGTCCGACCACAAGAGAGCAATCGTACAGCCTTGGTGTTTTAATCTTTTAAGAGATTCCTGAAGAAGATAACTGGCTAGCCCCTCCCCTCGATTTTCCTTTCGTGTAGCAACCGAGCCAATCAAACCAATCTGCATCCGAAAATCAGGGTGCGTGTAAGCCTTCTTCACGAGGCCAACATGAGAAACGATTTGTTTTTCTCGCTCTATAAACAAAGATTCGCCCCCCGTTAAGCCGCCGAATAGGGACGGGTATTCATCTTGAAGCGAAAAATCTAATTGAGAACGCAGCTCTTGCTTAAGAAACTGAAGAATGGGAGTTACAAGGCTCAAAGAATCAACAGAGCCTTGGTAAGAAGTAACTTTTAATTCGTCGTGTGGGGTCACTGAATTCAAAAAAAAGAGCCGGGCACTGGGAATTCCTTCCTGACCCGGCTTTTCAAATTATAAATCAGCGGCTCGAAGAGTTTTTCGGCCATTTGCTTTTGCTCGTTCAACTCCGCGGGTAACTGCATTTTGAATAAGAACATTCACTGCAGCCATCACATCAGAAGAACACTTCATTTTGGATTTTTTCACAAGTGTCTTTAGTTTAGACTGAACGATATAGGTTTCTTTTGTCTTAGTTGCCATGTGTAATCTCCTTAAGGGTAACTATAAAAGGAGTTACTTATTGAAGAAAGGGAAAAAAGATAGAAACAGCGCTGATTAGGAGAGCTGAACCAACAGGAATGGTGAAATTATCATCAATAGGAGAAGGTAAAAGCTCTACAAAAGTGCTGATGCTACCGCCAACGACGGAGAGCATCACCGCTTGGGATAAGGTCAATTTCAAATAGACTAAACCAAACAACAACGAAATAGCCGAAGTTGAAAACCAATTGGCCAAAGCCCCTTCTAAGGTTTTTCGTTTCGTTATTTTAACTTTGCCCCAATGAGTGCCCACCACAGCAGCAATCGGATCCCCTACAGCCAAATAAAGTGCGCTGAGCAACACAATAGGCTTTGGGAAAAAATAAACCAAAACGAGTAATCCAAGAATGTAGAAAGAATTTCCAGAAACACTTCGAAGCTCTTCTCTTCGCATGATTCTTCCAAAGTACTTTAGAGTCATAGCATTCAATGCGGGTGACTTAAGACGGATCAAATCGAGGAGCATAAAAACTCCTCCAACAGATCCGAGAAGCATCAAAGCTTCTTCTCGGCTCAAAGCAAAAGCATAGAGTCCAACGCAAATAATCCCATTTAAAAAATGATAAAACTTTCGACCCAAATGAGGAGTTGAACGACCGATGTGAAGAACATTTCGTCGAAGAGTCCGAACCTCAGCTGCGGTAGAAAAAGACAATGTTTTCAGCATGGGGACTACAGGAGCAAGAATGATACCGAGTCCTAACAATATCCTAACAATTTAATTAATAAAATTAATTTCAATTACTTATACATTGACTTGGCTAGTCATGCTGACCGGGGACTAAGCTCAGAAATGCGTAATTTTTTACGCGGTCCGGAAACTCCCTACGCAGTTTCTAGGGACTTAATTTTTTTATATCGTTCTTTGCTCTTTGGCCCATGGGGTGGGTTGGATATCTATCGATCAAGTCTTGAAAGAAGAGGCGAGACTCTTTGCTTTTACCTAAGTTTTTAAAAGCCCAAGCTTGTCGATAAATAGCAGTTGGAACAAGACCATCCTTAGGATGCGCTTTCCTGAATTCAGAAAATTCCAGAGCGGCTGACGCATAATCTTTGGACGAAAATAGCACTTCCCCTATGAGAAACTGGGTTTTCTTTGCTTGCTCGCTATTTTTAGAACTCTTTTTCAGAACTTCTTTTAAAACCTCCAATGCCTCATCAAACTTTCCTTCATCGTAAAGTTTCTTTCCCAGTTCATAGGAAGCGGTTGGGGGTTGAGATTCTTTGGGCGAGGGTTGCTTCAGGGCTAACTCTTCAGCGACGGCTCTTTGCTCAAGCGCCTGAATTCGCTGTTGAAGCACGGTAACTTCGTTCTTTAATTCTTCAGCTAAATTTCGATGAATCACAGCTTGTTCTTCATTCAAGCTACTCAGCCTTGCCACTTCCATTTTTAATTCTTCTACCGTGGTATCAACATCAGCTTTACTATCTCTCGCCTCTTTTACTTCGGTTTTAAGCCGCTCCATCTCCTGCTCTCGTCGAATTTCTCCTTTGGTTTTACACCCAAAGCAAGTTACCAATACCAAAGACATTGCGAAGCCCACGAGAGCTCTATTCATTTTGTTCCTCGATTGAATTCTCCAAATTTGGAGAGTTAGATTCGGGTTCAATCATCCCGCCCTTGAGTTCAGTTTGCTTTACCACAGATTGATATTCAGCTTGCTCAGCCGTTTGACGAGCTTGGTGGGCAAACTTTTTAGCTGACTCAAAATATCCCTCACTGAAATCCTTTTTGGCGCGAAGATAAAAATTTTCAGCTTTACGATAAGTATCAGGAGCCAAAACTTCCGCTTTTACTTTTTGAGCGGCCTTTAACGCAACGTCCGCCAAAATCATGTCATCCATAGGTCGGGGGTGACAGGCTGCCACCCCCAAAACAAGCAAAAAGAAGAATCGATTTAATCTCATTCTTTATTTGGAAAGTAGCACAAAGACTGCTCTGCGGTTTTTTGCCCAAGCAGATTCACTGTGTCCCATATCTGCAGGTCGTTCTTTTCCATAGCTAATGGTCTCAATTCTGTTAGCAGCAACACCCAAACGAACCAAGTAAGCTTTTGCTGCATTCGCTCTTCTATCTCCTAAAGCCATATTGTATTCAACTGTCCCTCGCTCATCACAATGGCCTTCAATTTGGATTCGAGCTGTTGAATTCGCTTTCATCCAATCCGCATTTTTTTTGAGAGAACTTCGAGCTTCATCCGTGAGGTTGAAACTGTCATAGCCGTAATACACGATGTCCATTTCACTGAAGGCGCTTCCTACATCTCCAGCTCCCCCCATCATGTCTACTCCCCCACCTGGAGTTGCAACTCCCGCTGAATCGTCGGAAGGAACCATGGCTTGTTCATCAGACACCACGTCTTTTTTACTGCAACTCACCAAGCCTGCAATGAGAGCACAAAGTGCAAAACTAAAAATTCGATTACTTAAATGACGAGACAAAACCATAATGCTGCTCCTTCTAAGATGGAAAAAAGTTATTTAACAGAACTAAAATAACCAAAATCAAACTAAGTGACAATTATTTTTAAGTTATTTGGACTACACACCCAAATTGCGACTCGGGGCGGCAGCCTTCACTTTTGATACAATGGTTCAATGCGTTTTTTCTTCTCATTGATTGTTTTTTCCCGCTTCGTATTTGCGGAACCTACTTACTTGAGTTTTCCCTCTGATATTTCCTGGAAAAGTATGGAAACAGAGCATTTCCATATCATTTATAGAGAAGGACAAAAAGATTTCGCCACTCGAACTTTACAAGCCGCAGAACGAGCTCACAAACTCTTAAAACCTATTTTTTCTGAAACTCCCGCCACAACTTCCATAGTACTCGCGGATTTTAGCGATTCTTTGAATGGCTATTCCCTAAATTTTCCTTACCCGCACTTTGTTGTTTTTGCTTCTCCCCCCAACAGCGCTCATGAATTGTCCTCACTCGATCAGTGGCTGGAGTCAGTAGTGCTGCATGAATACACCCATACGCTTCATCTTTACCCCGCGAATGGAGCTTGGCAGTGGCTTCGGTCCATTTTTGGAACTGTGATTGTTCCCAACGGGATGATGCCGGCTCACTTTCATGAGGGTCTTGCCACTTTCCTTGAAACACATTTTTCTGATGGGGGACGAGGAAGAAGTCCCTTCTTTAGAATGCTCACGCGAAAAGCAGTAGCAGCAAAGGCTTGGGGCACTGAGTTTCTTCCTTTAGATTTGCTCGATGGCTCCCAATCTCGCTGGCCCCACGGAACAAGTCCTTATTATTTTGGATACTTTTTTTATGAGCACCTTTGGAAAAAGAAAGGCCCACAAGGCATTTACGATCTTACCCTAAAAGAAAGCTCGAGTTGGCCCTATTTGATCAATTCGCCTCTCGTGGATACCTTTGGCTTAGGAATTAAGGATTTATGGATCGAATTAGTGAAGGAACAATCTCTTCGAACAGAACGGGAGTTTGAGGAAATAAAAAAGGAACCTCTTTCTGAACTTAGTTATTTGACTCAAACCAAATTTACCAAAAAGAATTTGGTCTTATCTTCCTCAAAGGAGAAAGCTGCATTTCTCAGCTCCCGTCCCGATAAAGAGGGGCAAATAGAAATAATAGAAGTTCCTTCGGGAAGACTGGTTCATGAATATCCTATTCGCTTTTCTGATTCTGGCGGCCTTTGCTGGCGAGAAACTGATATCGGTAATGCATTTATTTTAACTACCCCCCATCAAGAAAATTTTTACTTAACGAATCGACTGACTCTTTTACACCCAGAAAAAAATCAAACTCATGAATTAACAGTTTCCAATGAAACCTTGGACCATGTTCATGAGTTCTCCTGTTCGAAAGATTTTACTTCTATTCTTATTTACCAGGAAAAAGGAGGCCGAGGACAGGTGTCGCTCTTGAAGCGAGATCCTTCTCTTTGGGATACTTCCTTCAAGATAAACCATCAATGGGAGATTCCCCAAGGCTCATGGATTAGTTCAGTCTCAATCGGGGCTCAAATGCTTTTTCTTCTGAGAGAGGGAAACGAAACAACTCTTTACGAATGGAATCCTCCCGTACCTCCCCAAGCTCTGGGAAAACTTGATGGACATGCTTACGGTCTTCGACAATTTGAAAAGGAGGCTTACCTCATCGCCGGACTTTCAGGGCGAGATGAACTCTGGCGCATAGATCCCAAACAAAACAGCTTAAAAAAAATGGTGGCGGTTACCGGAGGCATCAATCAGTTTGACCTTTTAAATTCCGATTTTTTAGTTTCTTCCTATGAGCACGGAGGTTTTGATGTTGCAAAAGCTAGCGCCATTAAAGAAACCGTTACGGTTCCACTAAAAAAAGTTGAATTGAAGTCCTCGATTGAAAAACCCGCACTTAGCTGGGAAGAAAAGGAATACTCGCCTGCATCCTACTTAATTCCTCGAACTTGGATACCCTCAGCTCTTTTCGTACCTTATGGGTTTCAAGCGGGTGCCTGGATCCCCATGTTTGATTTGTCTCAGAAACATTTTTACGACATAAATTTGGGATTGGACAAAAGAGAGAGCAATGAAGGCTCCCAAATGTTACCTTATCTTTCAGGGGCTTATGGCTATCGTTTCGGCAAAACCGCCTCGTTGCAAAGCAATGCTTATTTTCTTCCTGGCTTCTTAGTTATTTCCCGAAGTTTCTTTAAACGCTGGGGAACTACCCTCAGTTTTTCGAACCAACTGGGAAATCTTCCCATTCAAGGCAAAGTATCTGCGCTCTTTAGAAAAATTGAGCCATCCGACTTAGGGCCAGCAAATCAATCCGTGGGTCTTGGATTAGAGCTCAGTTGGAGAAGCAAGACACCAGAAGCAATTCGAATGACTTTGAGTCACCAACAATTTTTGAGGACTCTTGGAAGCTACGACAATTATTTTAGCACCATCGCTAATTTTGAAACTTCTTTAAAATCTCCTCTTTGGAATTCAGCGCTCTGGTACCTAAGCTTGCGCCAAGGTTATACCGAAGGAACGCCTCTCTATAATTCGTTCTTTGAAGGAGGAGGAGAAATCTTGTTCACTCAGGGTAGAGGCTTTTTTCTCAACCGAGGCTACCTTCAGGGGTCCTTTGCAGCCAGAAGAATTTTCGGAGGAAATTTAGAGTTTCGATTTCCTATTGCTCAGATTGAGCGCGGAATCGGACTCTGGCCAGTTTTTCTAAAGAATATTTCTGGAGCCATAGTACTCGACACGACTAGTTTCGATCGGGGTCCAGCAAGCAGCTACAAGAAAAATTGGATGAAATCCTTTTTGTGGAGCACTGGATTTGAATTAAAAACAAATTGGAAGTTTTTTTATTACCTTCCCACCCAGCTTAGATTCGGTGCCTATCACGGATTAAGTGAAGGCGGAGAACCCTTCTATTTTACTTTGGGCTTAGAAGCATCCCTCTAAAAGGATTACTTCACTTCGGAAACAGCCGAACCCTTGGCCTCTTTGCTGCTTTCAGACACTTTTTCAAAGAGATTCCAAGCTTTCAAGTAGCTCATTGCCTGTTGAAGTTGGAAATCAATTTTTACAAGCTCCTTCGGATCTTCCACTCGCACTTTCTTCCCATCCTTTTCTTTAATCACTCCAAAAAGTTTATCGTGATTTTTCTGATCCTTTTCTGACTTGTTGTCTTCGCTCTTGGGTGCTCGGCCAGATTCGTCATCTGATGATCCTTCGTCTTTTTTC
Organism: Pseudomonadota bacterium; assembly: GCA_046086625.1. Lineage (GTDB taxonomy): Bacteria > Bdellovibrionota > FAC87 > UBA2466 > UBA2466 > RFNO01. The sequence goes on from JBJSXY010000181.1 coordinate 6,455, forward strand.
TCATTTTCACCAATGAGGTGATTCTCTAAGTCGGCTTCTTTTAGGTATTTTCCTTGGCGAGCTTTTTCAAGAGCTGCCATGTCGATTCGATCGACTTCGATGTCGGGAGTTATTCCTTTGCCCTGAATGGACGTTCCACTCGGGGTGTAGTATCGCGCGACGGTAAGTTTCAAAGCTGATTTATTTTCAAGATCGATAACCGTCTGAACTGATCCTTTTCCAAACGTGGGTTTTCCAACCACTAAGGCTCTCTTATTATCCTGAAGAGCTCCTGCAACAATTTCAGAAGCGCTGGCACTTGCTTCGTTCACTAAGGTAACCAGCTTTAAGCTTTTGAATGGTGCGGAACCACGAGCATACTCTATCTCTTTCTTTACTTTGTTTCGGCCCATTGTTGAAACCACAGGAACCTTCTCTAAGAATAGAGAAGACACATTGATAGCTTCCTCTAGAAGCCCCCCTGGATTGTTTCTTAAATCGAGCACGGCCCCCACTAATGGGCGACCATTGTCTTTTGTCAGCTGCTCCAGTTTCTTTTTAACATCCCGAGCAGTATTGCTTTGAAACTGAACTAAGCGAATCCAAGCATAGTCTTTCTCTAAGAGCCCGCCCTTTACTGCCGCAACTTTAATAATGTCACGAGTAATTTCGATGGGCTTTAAACCTTGGACACCTTTTCGAGCAATGTGAATGGTGACCTTTGTTCCCTTCTCTCCTCGCATGATATTGACTGCTTCTTGAAGACCTAAATTCTTCGTATCCTTTTTTATGCTTTTAGCTTTGTCCTCGATAATGATAATTTTATCGCCTGGCTCCACCCCCGCTAAGTAAGCAGGCGTATCTTCAATCGGAGTAACCACGGTGAGAAATCCGTCGGTCATATTGATTTCAATTCCTAATCCCCCAAATTTTCCTTGGGTATCCACTTGCATTTCCTTGAAGAGCTCGGGTGAAAGATAAACCGTGTGGGGATCCAAAGTGGCTAACATCCCTTTGATGGCCCCCTCCATCAGTTTTTTTGTTTCAACTTCATCGACGTAATTTGTTTGAACGAAGTGGAGAATCTTTGTGAATAAATCGAGGTATTGATAATTGGGAGCTGCTTGGCTAACTCGGTAAACACCCGCGCCTATCGTTAAACTAATACCGATAAAAATCGCACCTAAAAAAAGAGCCAGAGAACGTAGTTTTAATTTCATGAGAAGCAACTCCTTGATATCGAGTTATCGGTCACTTTTTAGGAATTCCTGAAGCCTCCGTTAAACTTTGTCGATGAGTGCAGTGTAGGCCAAAAAGAGCTCTTAATTATGAAGATTTTCTCACAATTGTCCCGCCCTCTAGAAACCCAAACTAACGCGGGGTATAATAGTAAAATGGGGTGGAAAAAACCAATTCAGAACGACCAAGGCCAGGTCGCCGTGCTTTTTGCTATGGTCTTTACGTTCATGTTTGTTCTTTTTGCCTTCGTTGTCGACTTTGGTCATCTCGTCCAAAATAAAATGAATCTTCAAATTGCTGCGGATTCTGCCGCCTATGCAGGGGCCGCTTGGCAAGCCAGAGCACTCAACCAAATGGGGCTGGTGAATTACAGGATGAAACAAAACTACAAAGAATTGGTGATGCGAGCCCAAGTGACTCACGCTCGTCACAACAAAAATTTTCCACGAAACCAATCTGATTTAGATGGTCCTATTGAAAAACTTCCCGCGGGTTTTAATGCCCCTTCTCTTTGTTTGCAGGCTCATGGATTTGAAACAGTTCGAGGAAGACGTTACGCAAAAGACACCAATCTTTGCTACAACGCAGATCCCACAGGCGGCGGTTTACCACCCATTGTGGTTCCTCCCGTTTTAGCAACTTTCGATCCTTTTTCCATTGCGATCGCTAATCAGATTAAAGAGATTCAACGTCAAGCTGACATCGAGTGCGAACAAGGGCGTGATGATAACGAGCGCATGGTGCAACACCTACTCGATATTTTTGCAAAACCAGGAACTTATTTGGGAGGCTTTCGCTACCGAGGAGACAGAGCACGATTTCATGAATCTCAAATGAAAGCCATTGAGAATTTCATTAATGAATCCGCTCGAGAAAATCCAATGAGTAGTTCTCATCCTGTTCTTGCGGCAGCCAGAGAGTCGGCTTTGAGAAATCTTACCGATAGTAATTTAAATGGAGATTTTAAAATCGAAGTGCTTGCTCCACGAGAATCTACTTATATCAAAATGAAAGAAATCGTTGCCGCCAATGCCATGTACTACTTTGATTTTCAAAGTCGCGGCAGCGCTTGCGTAGCGATGGTGGGAAGACGGTTTTTTGAAGCTTTAGTAGGATACGAAAAAGATCCTCAATACCTCACCTATTTTGGAGTCAAGCTCACTTCCAAACCCAAAATGCTCTTTATGCCCCAAACCTGGGTGGATGCAGGTTTTCCCACTCTAGAAGCTTACGCTGTTGCTAAACCCTTCGGCAGTCGAATCGGACCCAAAGCGACTGCAGATGCTTTGATTCCCGTGCCCCGATCCGATGGCCAAAGTAGAATCCTTGATTTCGGTGTACGCCCTTTCGATAGAGTGGGCGGGGGAAGAAGTGCAAAACTCATGGCTTATTACGATTCCCTTCATCCTCGAAATGACATTGGACGCCCTCAGGGAAATAGAGCCGTGGGCTGGCCTGAACCCGATAAGAATGATCAACTCCGAGCTCCGCTTCAAGCTATTCGCACTCCCACGATTTTTGATGCTCTTTTCTATACAGTCTTTCCCGATCCCGGAACCAATATGAATCAGGATTACGAAGAACCCAACTTTGCGTTAGCCCTCTACCCAGATGCAGTTGATGTAGCTGGGCCTACCAATGAACCTATCGCAACCCGTACCCCAGCAACTGGGCTGCCCTACAGAATTCGCCCCAGTGGCCCACGAGTCTCTGGGGCTCATTACGATGTTTATGCTACTGAGCAACCCGGCTCTCACTCTACAACAGGTCCTCTAGCTTTGCCGGGTATCGACTCACCAGCTAAAGCGAGGGAATTTGGATTTGCTACGAAAGAAATTTATCACAGTGCCTGGGCCCCCGTCGGTGAAGCCGAAGACAATCAGGGCAGAATTGGATACGGAGTTAAATTTATCAGTACGGATACCCTCATGAAGAGAATGGGAAATTTGTCGAGCTCGGGCAATCAGATCGATATCCGTAACTTACCCAGTGGTGAACCTAATCTCTTTAAGATTCTTCACTAGACACGAATTGAGTTCCGTGGGAGTTTCAAATCCGAATGAAAATTCTAGCTGTAGACACTTCCTGCGATGATTCTTGTGTCGCTATTATTGACACAAAAAAATGGGTCATCCTCTCTGAAAG
>JBJSXY010000182.1:0-12326 GCA_046086625.1 Pseudomonadota bacterium
AGCAACTTAAATGCAGTTGAGCCTTTCGAAGTTGTTCCACTTTTGTTTTGAAGATTAAAGGTCACAACTATTGCGGAAGTTTTATTAACTAAGCTACTTAAGTTGCAATTAAATACAGAGCCCGAACGATTGCAGTGTTGAGAAATATCTTGATTTCTGAATTCTCCAGATGAAGCTAATACTTTTACAGATGAAGAAGAAAGCCCTCTTCCGATAATATTGAGCGGGATATCACTTCTGCCTTTAAACGCACTTAGAGACAGAATTTCGGGAACCACAAGGCCCCTCTCGCATCCCAGGCCTTGAAATTCACCCGAGGCATAGATACCAGAAAAAACTTTTCCCTGAACAAAACAAATCTCGTCAATGACTCCATTGGCTAGTGGCCCTTTGAAATAATTTAGCCCGTTTACCTTCCCAGTCGAGGGCACCCCTCTGCGATAGTACGAGTTTTCAAAAACGCCAGTAGCAACTACACCCAGGTTATAATACAGACCATTATAAAGTCCGGAGTGAAGGACTCCACTTGTAAACAACTTAGAGCCATTCATATCTCGAAAAAAACCAGTGAATAGCTCTCCATTACTATATCTAATTCCATTTCTCTCACCTGTGAAAACAAGACCACTGGCGTACATTTTCCCGCCCACTAGTCCATCGGCGAGTTTCCCATCTACATACATTTTACTCGAAAAGAGTCCATTAGCGGGCCGTCCGGAAACATAATACATCTCCCCATAAAAATTGTTCCGCGCCAAGGCGCCACCGATATACATGAGGCCCGCACATACACCCGTGCGAAACGGTCTAGGCCCGGTGAGCTTCCCATTTTCATAACAAAGCTCCCCAATGAGTCCGCTTCTGAGCGCTTTTGTTTCTGCGAACCCTTGATAGAAAGTTGTAAAAAACAAGATGAATGCTGAGCCACTTACGTACCACTTATTCATAGGCTCGCCCCTTTCATTTCTTCTACATGAGGCTAGCACTTTTCAAAGCGCCGAATCAAAGAAACAATTGTGGTTTTTTTTTCATATTCGCATTTTCGGTGTCATATTCGGTGTCAGTCTCCCATCAAGCTTGAAAAGTCGCGAACTAAACAGTTCATGCTCCCCAAAGCCTCTTTAAAACCCTGGATATCGTATTAAGAATGGCTTTCATGCCCAGGCGTCCCCTTTTTCTAACGAATAATTTTCCGTACCATGTGACTTCACGATCAAACAATAAGGAATGGTTCTACATTCCGATACACGAAGTTTGGGAAATCTTTAATGAGGGTTTACTAAAAATAGTAACAGCCTATGAAGTGCACATTTTTGCTTTTGTGCTCATGTCTAACCATTTTCACCTGATTTTAGAAACACCCCGTGAAAATATAGGAGATGTGATGCGAGACTTGCTCACCTTTGTCTCTAAGCGCATTCAAAAATCAGCCCAAAGAATAAATCATGTGTTTGGAACGAGATACAAATGGACTTTGTTAGATTCTCCATACGCCAATGCTTATGTTTTAAAATACGTCTTAAGAAATCCAGTCCGAGCGGGAATGATCAAGAGAATTGAGGACTACTCATTTTCTTCGGCCCACCTAAATTCCAGGCTTCCTATCGTTTCAGGCGTGGGGCCTCTCTGGTCTCTTATTCCGAAAGAAAGAGGGGAATGGTTGCGCTGGTTGAATGTAAATACGGATGCAGTGTTAGAAAAACAGATCCACCTAGGACTCAGAAGATTCCAGTTCGAATTTTCAAAGGATAACAAACAGCAAAAAGCAATTCGGGAATTAGAAGCTAATTATCTGCTATGACCGCTACCTTTCAAGCTTGATAGGAGACTGACACCGCTTATTTAAAGATTCCTTTGAGGATGGATTTAACTTTTTCTTCAGCTTGTTTTTTTAATTCTTGCTGGGCTTTTTCTTTTGCCACGACTCCGACATTGTTCAAAGCGATTTGAACCAGAAACTCTGGAATCTGAGCATAGTCGTATTTCGGACTGAGCAGCGTCCCTTCTATCCGTACTGGGATTCGAAATGGTTTACCTCGCTCAATAAGAATGGGATCCACTTGGAAAAGCCCGTAAGTGTCTAACACTTCCCAATCGGCTTTAAGCGCATAATCTAGAAGCCCCACTCGAGTGCTTCCCTTAATGTCTATTCCTCTTTTAGGAATCGCTTCTGCAAAGAAATCAGGCGCGACAAATTCTCCAGCTTTAATCGTGAAACTAGAAGTCACTTTTTGAAACTCCGAGCTGATATCTCCCGTTTTAAGTTCCTTGCCTCTCAGAACCGGAACTTTATCCGCAACTTTACTGAGTACCCCATTCACTCCTTGAGACACCATTTTATTGATATCAATAGTAGTGAGCTTTGCTTTTTTTACACTCATTTTTCCGCTGGCATCAAGATTTCGTTTCGCGGCTTTTGCGTCTAATCCCCACCCCTTCCCCGTCATTTCTCCACTTAAAGATCCAGTCATCGAATTTCGAAGCATTTCCATTTGAGAAGCAACTGCTTCTTCAAGACTTACGTTTTCCACTTGTGTTTGAAACGCGTATTGGGGGACTGAAGAGCTTAAATTGACTTGGGCAGTGGCTTTAATTTTTCCCCCAAGCACTTTAGCTTCGTCAAAGCTTCCATCGAGTTTCTGATCCTTAAGCCTAAACTTTCCTCGAATCGGTTCCATTCGAATTCTATAAAACTTTAGGCTCTTAGCATTCACACTAATTTCACCCGTTGCAGTTTTGGGTACCGAACCCGAAGGAGCGGCTTGGGGGATGCTAGGGGCCGCCCCTTCTGTTGTTTTAATCTTTTCAGCTGCTTCAAGCGACGCTTTTTTCATTTTGTCCCAGTCAATCAACTCATCTAAATCCATTTCACTGGAATCAATCCTCGCCAAGATTCGTGGGCTTTCAAATGAACTCACATTGGCGGAGATCTCAACATCAAAGGCTTTCGCTTGAAGTTTAAGGCCTAATTTATCTAACTTCTCTTGAGATGCCTTGATATCTCCCGATAGCTTTAAGTCTTGTTTCAAATAGCCACCTTGAATTTGAAGAGGCTCTAAGTTTCCCTCAAGGAAATAATCATCTCCAGATTTGGAAATCAGGGCTCGAATTCTCGCGGGGCTTCCTGGCTTTTTTTCAAAAGCGCCCATTGGAAAACGCATTTCATCCAACTTCGCTACGAGCAACAACGAAGAAGAGGTTCCCTCCCCTTGTATTTCAAATGGGCCTTTGGATTCAAGATGACCTGAAAGCGAAAACATCGGTAGTTTATCTAGAGAAAGTGCTCCCGTTTTCAGATTCAATCGATTTAATTCTAGTTGTGAATTTGATTTTAAGTCTTCTACTTTAACCGCGGCATCCTCAAGAAAGAGTGAGATTTGGGCATTTCGTGACCAAGAAGGTACCGCTTTGCTTTCAGTAGATGGAGCCTCTTTGTTTCCAAAAGGCTTTTGAGTTTCTTCCTTCTTGTTTTGAAGGAGAGTCAAAGCATTCCAAACGCCTTGCTTGTTTTTAATCAAATGAAGTTCAGGTCGCTTCATCACAATGCGCAGTTCTGGTTTAAACAAAAACAATGATTTAAGAGGAACGGTGAGTTTAAAATCTCGTACGGATAGCAACTCTGCCTGCGTTCCATCTTTTAATTCGGCTTTTTCCGCTTGAACGGCCACTTCCCCCCAAAGAGACAACTTGAGTGTTCCTAAATCAAAGCGACCGTTGATTTGAGAATTAACCAAGCTGACAATTTCCGGCCGATACTGGTTTACATCAATAAAAAAAGGAATTGCGACGATTCCCACGACCAAAACGCCGAAGACCAGTGCTAGTGCAAGTATGATTTTTTTCATTTCAGTAATTGGAGAGTTTCTAAGACGCCAGGATAGCCCTGATCAAACCAATGCCACCAACTTACCACCATAATGAGGTGGCCCACAAAAATAAAAAAGTGACTCCACATTTCAATGCGGTCTGAATTACCAGACGTGTACCGAAACCAATGCATGGCTTCGTCAATGACACTGTAAAAAACTGAAAGCACCGTCAAAACTAAAGCGGGAATTCTTAAAAAAGTGGGATACGAATAAGCTAGACACAAACAAAACACACTTGTAATTCCCGCAAAAATAGTAATGTGATGGACGAGATCCTCTCCATTTTTCAAAGCTTCTTTATAAGCCGTTCGGTGCCCAATGGTGTCAAAAGCAATTGCCCCTACGAAAATAAAAATACCGATAGGAACATTCCATACATAAGCCGGATACTGAACGCCATTTAGAAATCCAAAAACGAGAAATCCCGTCACGGATCCCAAAAGGCCCAGCATCAGCCCCACCCAAGCAAAATAGACTTTCCAGTCTTCTTGAGCAAAGAGCCTCATTCGGCTCGCGTAATGAAATGTGTCTTCTATGAAAGTTCGGCTGCGTTCCACTGGTGTCTCCAGAGTTCTAGATTATCCACTTTTTTCCAAGGCTTTAAAAGACGATACCGCATAGTTTGAACAACAAATCCAAGAGCGCTAAAAATGCAAAGTACTTTCTCAAAAGAACTCACTACCGTGCGGGAATCCCAAGCTTTTTCGCGGCGCGATTCAACTTTAAGCCCAATTTTTCTGTAGACACAGATAGCCATAGCAACTGCAAAAGCCGATCTCCACGGTAAGTATTTAAGTCCTCGAATGCCTGACTCATAACGAGCTTCTGCTTCAGCCAATAATCGCCTTACTAGAAAAGCAATCGACGTTCGAAAAGCAGGATTAAGAACATCTTTTTCTTCCATTCCCACTTCTTTGAGCCACTGAAGAGGAAGATACACTCGACCCATGCGAGCGTCTGTCATGACGTCTCGAGAAATATTAGTAAGCTGCATGGCTATCCCTAAATCAGAGGCATTCCGAAGCGCTCCACCCTCAGAGACGCCCATTACATGACTCATCATGAGACCTACACAGCCCGCCACTCGGTAGCAATAAAGGCTTAAACTTTTCAAATCTTCATAGCGGGAATTCTCAACATCCATTTGCATGCCAGCCAGGAGTTCGGTCGCATAGTAACTGGGAATTCGATAGGTCTTTGCTACTTGAGACAGCGCTTGAAAGACGATGTTCTGAGAAGGCCGTCCATTGAAAGCATTCTCTGTTTCTTTGTGAAGCTCAGTTAAAATTTCTTTTTGTTTAGAAGCATCTTCTACTTCATCGATGGCATCATCAACGTAACGACACCACCCATAGAGAAAAAAAGCTGCTTCTCGCGTTTTTTCATCAAAAAGACGGCTCGCCAACGAAAAGCTTTTAGATCCGTTTTCAATAATGGTCTGGCACTGTTTGGCTAGTGACGGTGTCTCGCTGACGATAACCGCTTCTCTTTTTTTTTTAAGATCTTCCAAAACTAAACCTGCAGTAGCTTTAGCAGAACCCACGACTCCCGGAATCCCTGCGCCCGGGTGAGTGCCAGCGCCAACAAAATATAAATTTGAAAACTGATCATCTCGATTATGAGTTCTAAAGAAGGCGCTTTGGTGCAGAACCGGCTCTAACGAAAAAGCTGATCCCCATCGCGCGTTGAGTTCACTCTCAAAATCGAGAGGAGTAAAAATTCTCTGGGTGACAATAGATTCCGAAAGACCTGGTAAATACCGCTTTTCTAAATAATCAATAATCGCTTTACCATATTTGGGACCCTCCACAGCCCAATCCACATCGCTCTTTCCCAAGTGAGGGACTGGGGAAAGCGCATAAAAAGCATCGCACCCTTCTGGAGCCATGCTCGGATCGCTTACAGTGGGTCGATGAACGTAGAGCGAGAAATCATCGGCAAGATGACCCCGTTTAAAAATATCAGCTAAGTGCTCTTTGTAGCGAGGACCAAAAACAATATTGTGATGTTCAAACTGAGGAAATTGCTTTTTTGTTCCGAAATAAATCACGAATAAAGACATGCTGAACCGGCTGCGCTCGAGCTTTTTTCTTTCCCCATCAAGCCGAGGCTCTCGTTTCAATAAATGATGATAAGTGTGGAAGACGTCGGCATTGCTTACTACTAAATCACTGAGGATTTTCTCCCCCTTTTTTGTGACGACTCCTTTGGCTTTTCCATCTTCAGTTAAAATTTCATGAATTTCCGTATTGCACTGAAGCTTTCCACCTAAGTCTTCAAACAGTTTTACCAAAGCTTGAATAAGGGCTCCTGTCCCACCCTTGGGAAAATAAACTCCCCACTTTCGCTCTAAAAAGTGAATCAAAGTGTAAATACTCGAAGTGCTAAATGGATTTCCTCCCACAAGGAGCGAGTGAAAACTAAAGGCCTGACGCAAGTGAGGTTCTTTGATGTACTTAGAAACAATACTATAAACACTTCGGTAAGCTTCTAGCCGCATGAGTTGTGGAGCTACTCGAATCATGCTCCACCAGTCTAAAAAAGGAACATGGGCTAGTTTCGTATAGCCTTCTTCAAACACTTCTTCTGTATACTTTAAAAAATCCTGGTAGCTCTGAGTGTCTTCGGGACTCAGATTTTTTATTTGCGAAAGTGTTTTTTCAGCGTCATTCGTATAATCAAAAACAAATCCATCTTCCCAAAACAAGCGATAAAGAGGAGTAACGGGTAAAAGCTCAATATAGTCTTTAAGATTTCTAGACGAGAGCTCAAACAGTTCCTCCAAACAGGGAGGAGCTGTAATCACTGTGGGGCCTGCATCAAATGTAAAGCCTTGATCGTGATAAACATAAGCACGACCTCCGGGCTTATCTCGCTTCTCAAGCAGAGTCACTTGAACTCCAGCCGATTGGAGTCGAATTGCGCAAGCTAATCCCCCAAACCCACTTCCAATCACAATCGCTTTTGGCTTTTCACTCATACGCCCTCTTTAATGTTTCGCTTAAATCAATCAACTGCCGAACAGCTTTCTCATTCCAACTCGGAGCATTCAGCTGTTTTAAGCTTGAATTCAAAAACTCTTTTGCTTTTTCATGAGCCAATCGAACCCAAGGCGCTGTCCGGAAATACCGATTGAGTTCGTCTTCTGCAGGAAGCGTGCTCACAACTCTTTTAAATTCTAAGTATTCGTTGGGCGTTAAATGATCTGCTGCCGAAGCCCAAACCCAAGACGGACGAAGTCCTTTTAAATCTTCAAATCGTTTGGGATCAGCAACTGATTTCTCTTTGATATTTCCTAAGTCATCAAACATTTGGAGTGCTACCCCAAAGTCCGTTCCCACTCGGGTCAACACCGATAATGCCTTTAAATCAGCTCCCGCAAGAATCGCTCCCAATTCAAGTGCTAATGCAGTGAGCGCGCCTGTTTTAAGTTCCAGCGAAGCCAAACAAACGGATTTAACTCGTTCCTGGGGCAAATCGGAAACAGGTGTCCCTACATCCAGCGCTTGTCCCGAGTGCGCTCGAATAAGAGCGCGATAACAAGCCCGATTTAAGTCGAGTTTCACTTGGGGCGGAAGATTCCACTTTTCAATCGTTTCAAAAGGCCAAAAATAAAGCCAATTCGCACTGTTTAGCGCAACGGGGATTCCGTAGGTGCGATGAAGTGTGGGCTTTCCTCTTCTCCATTCGCTGTTATCTTGAATATCATCGACTACCAACGAAGCTGCGTGAATAGCTTCCAGTACTTGCATGGCTTCACTGACATACTGACTCAGATTGTTTTGGGAATTAATCAGATCAAACCCCACCCGCACTAACTGCCCTCGAAAGTGTTTACTGGGACGATTTAAGAATTCAACCAGAGGAGCTAGCAAACTCTGACCGATAAGGTCGTCAATCCCTCTGGTTTCAGTTAAATTTAACCAGTCTTCAAGCCCTTTAGCCGATGGAAGCCAACAGTTATTTTCACTGTTCATAAACCATCTCGTTTCGTAAAGCCCCCAAAGCTGCGCTCACAGGCACGGGAGGAGTCCTTAGAAAAAACCGGGCTTTTTCCAATATTCCAAATCGATGAGCATAAAAACCGTGAATGAGATCTTGAGGCAATCGATAAAAATGCTGCAGAAATTTGAACCGCTTCTCAGGGCGAATAGCGCCGAACATCACACGATTAAGCAGAATAAAAAAAGTTTGTTCCCGATAGCAGTTTTCCCGAAAAGTTTCGAGACGCTCTGGCCACTCCGACTCCCGACTCGCATTTAAAAGTACCTCAACGGTCCGAACGGCCAGGGGAAAACTATAACCTGTCGTCGGATGAAACAATCCCGCTCGCATTCCAACGCTAAGCCGAGTTTCTCTGGATTCATCCGCGGTCAGCTTCCCTCGAATAAATCTTTTGGTTAAAGGAAGCGGCAAACACCCTGTCTCTTCATAGAACACTTCTTTCACTTGCCAATTCTTCGAAGCACAATATTCCAAGACTTCTTTTCGAAGTTCCTCTGGATTGAGATCTGGGGAATCACTGTAGCGAGTATCTTCAACAAGAAGACGGTTCTCACTCCAAGGTAAGCAGTAAACAAACCGGTATCCATCTTTTTGTTCCACTGTGGCATCCATTAAGACCGGCGCTTTCAAACCATGAGGATGATTCAACTCAACTTCTAATCCGAAAAACTTTTGAAAGCCACAAGCTCTTTTTTCAAGTTGGGGAGCGCCTCGTCCATCGATAACCCACTGAGCAGTCAGCATCGTGCCGTCTTTCAAGACAACTTGATTCTCAGATACCGCTACGACTTCTGTCCCAAATTTTACGTGTTCAGCTAAATCACGCCAAAGCACATCGTGAAATTTCTTTGAACGAATACTAAAATATCGACTCTCTAATTGGCGTTCATAATCAGGAAAAGCCACTTGATAGAAAGGCCATGAAGCAGAAACTAAAGGCATGATCCACTGAAGAGCCGAGGGAGATAAATCGTTTTCATGAAACGACCAAGTATGTTTTCCGCCGAGAGAAGACCCTCGTTCCAATACCAGAAACTTGAGCCAGGGTTTAATCCGCTTTAACTGCCAAGCGAGTAGTCCATTAACCAAGCCCCCCCCTACTAGCAGTATGTCATAATCAAAATGATGCATGAATTTAGGCCCTAAAACTACAGAACCCGCCCGCCCCTGGCAACCTAGAACATACCTAAAGTCAAACCTATGCTAAAATAGGTAACTCTAGGATATTTATGAATCTTCTCTTTCAATTCGGTTTTGGTATCGTGCTTTTTTTGACTCTTTCCCACTGTTCAACGGTTGATTTGTCATCATCATCTACTTCTTCGCCTGCTGAAACAGAGTTTTATAGCGACCGCCCCCCTGATTCAATTGCTGGCGATGGCAGCCCTCTTTTTGAGCAAGCCCAAGCCTTTGATAAAATGCTTCGCGGAAAGCTTGAAGAAAACAGTCAAAAGCAAATTATAAAAAGCTGTTTAGGCTCGGGAAAACTAAATCCCTTTTGCTCTGGATTTTTCCAGAGAAAGAAGCTTTTGCAGTTGGTAGCAGACAAAACGGCTCGCCCATCAGCTCCCCCTGAAAGAGAAGTGACTCCGCTGCGCCCCCAGTTAGAACAAGGAAAAATACTCAATTTAAGAGAGCTTCGACGCTCTGACATAGAGCCTTTGATTAAGGGACTCGCTCAGTACTCCGAATCCGACCTCTTAACTCTTTCTCAACTAACACTTAAAGAAGCGAAATGTCCCAACCGCTTTGCGGTCGCTCTTGCAGCCATGCTTGAGGATTTTTTACCCAAACAAAACCATCAACTCATCATTTCTGATTTGTACTTAAAAGGGGCCCAGTGTGCCCGTCGTGAGCCCACTGATCAGGAAAACTATTTCACTCGAGCCGGACTATTTCTCATTTGGGCGAAGGAGTATCAGAAAGCCATCAAGCTTTTAAAACAAGTACGTCCGATGGATGCTTTTTCAGGCAGAGCTTATTATTGGCTAGCTCAAGCCCAGAAATTATCAGGCGACAAAGGAGCTGCCGAATTAACACTGACTCGCCTTCTGGCCAAACAGCCCCTCTCATTTCATTCTCTAATTGCTTCCCAAGACATTAACAGTGAACCCTTGAATGGTTGGCAAGTCTCCAAAAGCCCGGAAAAGACCAGAAGCTCTAAAAATCCCAAAGCAAATATTTTTATTAAACAAGCTGAAATTTTAAAAAAATATGGATTTGATTTTTCAGCAGCGATTGTGTCCGAATGGAGTTTTAAAAAATATAAGCGCCTCGAGGGAGCAGTAAGACTTCACTTAGCTTCTCTCGCTGATCCGCCAACTGCAATTATTCAAATTCCAGCAGTTCTCTTGGCTCAACCGCACCTTGTAAATAAAACCGCTCTCGAACAAATGTATCCAAAGCCTTTTTTTGAAACGTTCGTAAGAAACGACTCAGGAGTTGATCCCTACTTGTTATTAGCGATTGCTCGTAAAGAAAGTCGTTTCAATCCGAAAGCAGTCTCATGGGCGGATGCTCAAGGGCTCATGCAAATAAATCCCACTACTGCTAAACGCATGACTGGGCGGGATGAGACCGATCTTTTTAATTCGAAAACAAGTATTGAGTTAGGTGCTCGGCACATTCACACTGACTTAGATAAATTTGACGATCGACTTTCTTTAGCGATTGCTGCTTACAATGCTGGAGATGAAGCCGTTTCCCGGTGGCTTAAGCGCTATCCTGTTTCGGATCCGCTGCTTTTTTTAGATTTGATCCCTTATCGGGAGACTCGGGATTATACGGGTTTTGTCTTAAGCAACTACTTCTGGTACCGCAAAATTTATACTAAAGACCCGGTTACTATTCGTAATTACTTTTAAAAATTAAGGTGATTTTCTTTGTCTGTAGCCAGCTATCCCTGCTAGCATTTTTAAATATGAACCGAATACCCTTTGATAATCGTGGAATGTTGCTTATTTGGCTATCGGCTTTTATAGGCATTTCGGGAATCTTTGCTACTTATTGGGTGCGAAGTGTAGCGTTGCGGGCTAAATCTGGTCCTCGTACTGTGTACGTACCTAGCGAAGTGGCTAGAGAGATAGAATGCCCCGATGAATGCATTTTAGGAAATTTGATTTTATCTAGATTAAAAACAGTGATTGAGGAAAAAGAGCTTTCGGATAAGTCATTGTGTGGATTGTCAGCTGAGAATTTAAAATCCAAATTTAATTCACCTGAGCCCAAGTTGGTTTTTCCGCTTCCTACCCTGCCAATTAGAATAGAAAGTGACCCCGATGTTGAATATGCTTTGAAGGGTTTAAAAAGTAGTTTAGCGGGGACCCCCCTCGATTTTCAGCCTGAATTAAAGAAGGTTATTGAGTCTTGCCAAAGCATCAAGGTTCCAGAAACGCCTCTCGATCCGGGAGTTTTTAAGTTTTGTGTTGGACTAGACATGACTGGGCACCCTGACGCCCATTCAAATCAAAAAAGGTTTCCAACTTCCCAATACGCAATGGCGTCTACGGAGGTTTTTCTGGTAAATAGGGTTTTGAGCCAAGATCAAAAGACTCTGGAAACGAATCAGAGTTGCTCAGATTGGAGCAAAGAAATTTCGGGGAGACACTTAAAGTTTAACTATCAGATTTTTTGGAAAGCTTATGGAAATTCACAAGATTATTTTTCATGGAACAGAAGTGTAATCGTTCCATGGTACGAAATCAGAAGTGAATAACCAGCTATCATATTAAGGATAGGTGTAGGCGCTTGAAAGAGTAGAAGAGCGTGCACTGCTTGGATTTGTCACTACGATACTGAGCGCTCCACTTTCGGGTTTTGTTGGCAAGTTGCAGATGATTTCGTTGGATCCCTGAACAGTGAGGGTTATACAAGATGAGCCGCCAACCGTCACGCTAGAGTTTTCCATAAAGCCGCTTCCGAAAATGATTATGTTATTTCCTGCTGCCACATCAGAAGTGGGAGTTACCGAATCTACCATGGGCACCTGAAGAACTCCATTTCGACGAAAGACGTAAGCTGCACCACTACCGCTATTCGAATTATCACTCGAAGCCGTTGTGCCATTCGTAATGGTAGTCTGGTTTGAGTCTTCGTAGCTTGCCCCCACTACAATAGTTTCTCCTGAAATGGAAAGTGAATTGCCGAAGGAGTCACCGGGTTTATTATTCGAAGCTTTTAAGTAAGCTTCTTGCGCCCAAGTAGTGCCAGTTCTTTTATAAACGTAAGCTGCACCACTTTGGCCATTCGAATTATTACTCGAAGCCGTTGTGCCATTCGTGATAGTGGTTTCATTTGAGTCTTCCTCGTAAGCCCCCACTACAATGGTGTCTCCTGAAATGGAAAGTGAATAGCCAAAGCGGTCATATGCATTATTATTCGAAGCTTTTAAGTAAGCTTCTTGCGCCCAAGTAGTGCCAGTTCTTTTATAAACGTAAGCTGCACCACTTTGGC
>JBJSXY010000183.1:0-3115 GCA_046086625.1 Pseudomonadota bacterium
AATATTCTGCACCAATCTGTTTTCCTTTTTTTCTTGCCGTTGAGGCGTCCACATAACCACTTTGCTCTTGGTATTGAACTTCCCCAGCAATTTCTTCACGTGCTTCTTTTTCGGTGAACTTAAATTTGCCACTTTTAATCAGAGCCGTTCTTATTTTGTCGGTCATCGACTTCATGTCGATATGCTCTTCTGTTTTGTTTTTTACTAAAGTAACCAGAACGATGGGGGGTTTACGTTTCTCACCCAGAATTTGGCTCGTTGAAAGCGATTCGATCATGGAATCCGCAATACGTTTCATATCACTTTCATTAAATTGATCATCTAAAAGCCGCTCTTCATTGAGATCATCGTACTTGCCTTGAGTGAATTGCTTGCTTCCACAAGAAGCTAAGAGCATGAATAAGGGGTAAAGCCAAAGTGATAACAGAAAACGGTTACGCATATTTTTTTCTCCTTCAACCTAGGTTGAATTGGTATCCAGCACGAGCCATGATCGACCAATAATCATCTCGCTTCTGTGGCTGGAACAAAAAGTGATATCGGGCTTGAAGTCCCAAGCGAATTTCATCCGACACCAGGACATCTGCACCACCCGCTATATGAAGACCAAAATAACTATTTGAGTTTACCGAATTAACAAAATACAACCCAGGTCCGCCCCCAAGACTAAAATCAAAATCGGGATTCCCGAAGTGAAAGTTAGCGCCCAAAGTCTGGCTATAAATTTTAAGATTCGTTCCCGGAGTTGTTTTTGAAGCGGTGGTATACCCAGTATGGGAGCTTATTTGAGATTGAAACATCACATCTAAATAAGATTGGGTTTTAATTCCCAAATCTAGACCAAAGCCAATGGCATTATCATTTAATTCTTTCGCACTCCCCGCGAGCTGCACTTGGCCCGCTTGAAGTCCCAAGTAGAGCCCTTCGATAGCATAGAGGGGAAAAGCTAAAAGAACCAAAAACAAGCGAATTAAGTTTTTCATTGTCTGTAATGGTATGTCATAATTCAGGCTAAAACAATAAAGGAGCAAAGCGTCACCGCCTGGTAAACTTATGAAACTATCTTTCTTTCTCATTTTAGTAGCTTTGATGTTTGGACAGCAGCTTCGAGCTGAAGAGAAGCCAGAAACAAAAGCAACGCGTGGTTACTACTTGGGACTTGGCCCCACCACGCTCACCAATCTCAACTCCAACGGAGTGGGCTACTTTTTTTCGGGGGGGTATGCCTTTAATTACGAACAGACGATGTTGAAGCTTAATGCTGATGTTTTGGGGCGCTCGGGAGCTTTAATTTTATCGGGTGGGATTGGATTTTCCTATTTTCTACAGAACTTTGTTTTTCAAGAGCTAAATCCATTTATTGGTGCAGATTTTAGTTTTGCAACTGCTCGTATTCGTCCAAATGAAACAGGATTGGGCGAATGGGTCACGGGGTTTATGGTGGGTCCTCAAATCGGAGTTCAAGTATTTAGAAACTCCGATGTGCTATTGGAAGTAGCAGCCAAGTGGGCCACTTTTTTGGAGTCTGGGAGTTTGGGAACGCCTTCCTACGGTGTTTTAAAAATATCGCTGTATTTTCTGTGATCTAACGGAAACTACTGAGTTACGAAACGAGCTCAAATAAATCGAGCGGAGTCGACTTTCCTTTGAGCTGGGTAGATGCGATGTGATGGTGGAGTGGAAGAGAAAGCCCGATTTTTTGAATCGAATCCAAAGTGGCTTGAGTAGTTAAAATCGATACTCCAAACTCTTTTGTACAAGACTCTACTCGAGAAGCGATATTGACGGAGTCTCCCAACGCTGTGTAGTTAAAGCGTTGCTCGCTTCCCATATTCCCAACACTGGCGGTTCCTGTATTAATCCCAATTCCTAAATTCAATTCAAACCCATATCTCTCTTTGAATTCCTTTTGTTTTTTTTGGAATTCAAAAACCATTTCTTTAGCCGCTAAGCAAGCTCGATAAGCATGATCGGGTTGATCTAGGGGAGCTCCAAAAAAAGCCATCAATGCATCGCCAATATACTTATCTACTGTACCTTGATGCTTAAATATGACAGCAGTGAGCACGGTAAAGGTTTCATTCAAAATTTGGGTTAGATTTTGAGGATCAAGTCTTTCACTGAGTTGAGTAAAGTTTCTCAAATCGCAAAACAGGGTAGTGATTTCTTTTTTCTGTCCTCCCAATTGAAGCATTTCATTTTTCGAAAGAAGAATTTTAACAACATCGGGAGCGAGATACTTTGAAAATGCCTCTTTTAAGAAGTGCCGTTGTCGATACTCTTCGTAAAAACGTCCAGCTAGAGTGGAAAAAGCAATAAGTGAAACATTGGCGTAAAAAAGCGAAGTGGAACAAAACACCCCTTGAGAAAAAAGCATATGGAAGTCTATCAAATAGCCAGCTCCCAGCACCGAGATAAAAAGAAAGATGAGTTTTTTGGTTTTCAAAATCGGGGTCAACAATAAAAGCCCAAAAGAAAAAAAGAAAATGACTGCCCAACTTAACAACATGGGCTCACGGGGAAAACCTCGACGAAGAATTTGGTCAGCAATGAATGCTTGAATTTCTACTCCATGAAGAGCTTTATCAAAAGGAGATACTTGTTCATCTACTAAACCAAAAGCAGATAACCCAATCAGCACTGTTTTCCCTTCAAGATCTAGAGCTTCGGAAGCCAAATTACGGTCATTAGCTTTTTGCATGAGTTCCAAAGCAGAAAAACGAGGAATGGTGCCTTTTGGGCCCAGGTAATCAATAGGAGATTGCGTAATTGAAACTAAATTCTCAGGCCTTTTCCCTAGCCGTTGTGAAATCAAAGCAAGAGGAAAGGAGGGGTAAACTCGTTGGGAGTCTTTCATGAAATAGTCCACTCGTCTTACTTGTCCATCGGACTCCTTTTGCGCATTACCAAACCCTTGATTCTGAATATGTTTGGAAAACAAAGAGTCATTCAGTTCTGGATTTTCAAATTGCGGGATCTTGCCTCGAGGAGCTCCAGAAATAATGGGATTGGGGGGAGACTTCTGGTCAACTTTTTTGGAGCACTCCTCTTGGCAGAGATCATGACTCCACCAAGACAGAGTAATCTGATTTGAATATTTCTTTAACGTTTCTTC
>JBJSXY010000184.1:0-2524 GCA_046086625.1 Pseudomonadota bacterium
TTCACAATAAAAGTGCCTTTTTTTATTTGAAACAAAAACTAGCAGCAAAGGGTTGGCATCATTTTAGAGAGCTTGATCTTCTGACAAGCCTTTACGGAATAGCCCGTTTAGCTGAACGAGTTAGAACCGAAGTGGAGCGCCTCCGGGAAGAATATGAAACGGATCAGATTGATATTGTCGCTCACTCCATGGGTGGCATCGTCGCCCGTTATTATGTTCAAAAGCTGGGAGGCGACGGGATTGCAAAAAATCTCATCACTTTGGGCACCCCCCACCAAGGAACTAATTGGTCGAAATACTCAGTTCTCCCCCATATTCGAGATTTGCGTCCAAAAAGCCATCTCCTGAAAGAATTAAATGAACTCAATCCACCTCTCAAAACAAGAGTGGTTTCTGTTGCTGGAAAATTAGATTTGATGTTGCTCCCACGCGAAACGTCGCAATGGCCGGGGGTTCGTTTCATAGAACTTGAACATGTGGGACATGCGGGCCTTCTCTTCTCAAAGAGGGTAGCTCAAATTATCACTTCCCATTTTGATGATTAAGTTCGAAAATTCATCTCGTGAAAGTTTCTTACTTAGATGAAATTCTTTCCAAGAAAGTTGTTTTTTTCACTGGAAAAGGAGGAGTGGGAAAAAGCGCAGTTGCTTCGGCTTCGGCTCTTTTTGGCCAGCGTCATGGAAAAACTGTTTATCTGGTGAGCTGGAACCCTTTCGATCAGCAAGCGCGCCCATTGCCTTATCATAATCTGGGAATTCCACATCTTCTTTTAAATGGAACGGAATGTTTTCGAGAATATGCCATGGGCATTTTGAAGTTCGAGAAAATCGTCAATCTCATTATAGACAATAAAGTAGTAAACACTTTCATTTCAGTAGCTCCGGGACTTTCGGAAACGGTCATTGCTGGAAAAATTTGGGACCTGTCAGACAAAAATCCGAATGCTTTGATTTTGGTCGATCTTCCAGCCAGTGGACATGCTCTTTCATTTTTTTCATCGCCTTTAGGTTTGAGAAGGCTTTTTAAAATGGGGTTGGTCCATCGGGAAATCGAAAGAATTTGTGAAATGATGCTAAGCCCCACCACTGCAATTCAGCTCGTATCGCTTCCAGAAGAACTGCCAGTTACAGAGACGTTAGAACTGAAAAAGAAACTTCTACTTTTAGGCAACTTTCATTTTAACGCGATTTTTTTGAATCAGTGCTTACCTGCATTTCCCGGCACGCCTTTCACCGATCAAGAAGCACAATCTCAACTTGAAGGAAAGAGCTTCGAGCTATTTCACCAGTACACGGCTCTACAACAACAGGAGTCCGATGCCCTATCTGTGCTCAATCAGACTGGACTCTCAGTTCGAAAAATTCCGCGGCTAAGTTGCCCCGAATGGATCACGACGGTGGAAGCGATCTCAGAAATTTTGGAGCACTCATGAATTGGGATCTCAATCAGAAGCGCATTATTTTAATTGGAGGCCCCGGCGGTGTGGGAAAAACAACTGTAGCTGCTGCTTTGGGAGTCAGTTTGGGATTGCGTGGTTTTAGAACTTTAGTGCTCACAGTAGATCCCGCAAAACGACTTGCTCAGGCTCTAGGAATTACCGATTTCGGCCAATCCCTTCAGAAAGTGGAGTGTAAAGATTTCCCCCAATTGCAGCTAACGGCCTCCATGCTCGATAGTGAACATTACTTCGATAAAGTAATTGAGCGTTTTGCTCGATCGCCCGAACAAAAAAAGAAAATTCTGGAGAACCATCTGTATCGTACGATGGTGGAATCCTTGGGGGGCAGTCATGAATATGCGGCGATGGAACGACTTCTCGAATTTGTTTCCGGTTCAGAGTACGACAAAATAGTTGTGGATACGCCGCCCACTCAGAACGCTCTTGATTTGCTTCAAGCGCCTCAGCGACTGGCAAACTTCATGGATAATTCTGTCTTGAAATGGTTCCAGAAAAAAGGGGGACTTCACTTGTTTCAAAGAGGCACTCAGATGGCCATGAAAGCTTTACAGACCATTTTAGGCAGCGAGTTTCTGGAGCATTTATCTACGTTTTTAGGAGACTTAGAAGGAATGCAGGCTGGCTTTAGAAGTCGACATCTCGCTGTTATCGAACTCTTTAAAAATCCATCTACCGCTTTTGCGTTGGTCACTCAAGCAAGTGAAGCTCGTTTCTTGGAGTCAATAGAATTTCATAAGGCTCTACAACGAGAGGGAATATCTCTGGAGCGCTTAATTCTTAACAGAATGGATTTAGAATTCCCTTTTTCTCTGCCTCAGGGTTTAAATGAAGATAAAATGAAATGGCTCCAAGGCCTTCAGAAGCACTTTGAAGAACTTTCTCTCGTACAACAAAAGTGGGGAGAAGCTTTTCAAGCAGCTATAAAAATCCCCTCCGTGCGAATTCAGCGAAAATCCACCCCTTTGAACGACATTCATGCACTCAAAGATCTCGGGGATGAGTTGATTGGTTAAGCTGCTTTCTTTAGACGCTCAGACGTCGCATCGACAATTTCAGTCAAAATGG
>JBJSXY010000185.1:0-7075 GCA_046086625.1 Pseudomonadota bacterium
GTCTCTAGGGAAAACACAAGAAGAGAGTTTGAGGCTTGGCAAAGTGGCCTTCTGGGGAAGGCTTTTAGGAAGCGTTTCAAAGATCGTCATAGCAGGGCTCTTAGTCACAATTGCCACAGTCGCTGCGATTTTTTAAGGAGAGAAAAATGTTTTTAACGATTGGGTGTGTGTTTGGATTTTTAGCAGTTGCCCTCGGAGCTTTTGGCGCTCATGGCCTTAAAAATGTTTTGGATGAATATTCGATGGGTGTTTACAAAACTGGAGTGGATTATCAGTTTTGGCACTCTCTAGCTCTTTTAGCAGTGGGGCTTTTAAGCCGAAATTCAAATCCCGCTCTTTTAAAGTACAGCGGCTGTGCTTTTTCATTTGGGATTTTGGTTTTTTCAGGAACGCTTTATGCTTTAGCTTTTACTAAAATTAAGTGGCTTGGGGCCATTACTCCCATTGGGGGAGTTTCTTTCATGGTGGGTTGGGTTCTTTTAGGAATCGCAAGCACTCAAATGCGCTAAGGAGAAAAAGATGCCAAGTATTGCCATTATTGGAGCGAGCAGTGATCCCAATAAATTTGGAAATAAATCAGTAAAAGTATTTTTGGGAAGAGGGTACACCGTGTATCCCATCAATCCCAAAGAAGACTTAATTGAAGGCCAAAAAGTATATCGTTCTATTTTGGAAGTGCCCGAAAAAAACCTCGACATGATTTCGTTTTACTTGCCGCCTCCAGTAGGGATGAAAGTGATCGACGACGTTGCCAAGAAAGGCTGCAAAGAATTGTGGCTCAACCCCGGCTCTGAAAGCCCCGAACTAGTCGCTAAAGCTGAAAGCTTAGGCCTTAACGTGATTCAAGCCTGTTCGATTGTGGGAGCCAGCTAAAAGGTACGGCTTACCTTTTGTGGCCTTTTCCAAGAGAAGGATTAATCGGCACATTTTTTTGGCAAAGCGGGCAGTCTTTGGGATCCCATGATTCTAAATTTACCGTGAAAAGAGCTTTTAAGATGGGAACTTCACCCAAAGCCTCCGGAGTTACACTCCCGCGATTGCAAAGCGCTGAAACGCCCATCACTTCACAGGGAATTTTCCGAGTGGCTTCCACTACTTTTCTAACCGAGCCTCCCGTCGTTAAAATGTCTTCTACGACGAGAACGCGTTTGTTTTTAATAAGCTCGTCATAGCCACGTTTAATAACGAAATTTTTTTCTGGAGTTGGTTCAGCATAAACTGAAAGAATGGTTTTCCCTTGAAGGCGGCTCAGTTCTTTCGCTACTCCATGCCCCAATAAAATTCCGCCAATGGCAGGAGCTAGAACGGCATCTATTTGTTCGTTTTTAAAAGGCTCAGCCATTGCTTGGCAAATGAGAGATGTGAGTTCGGTATGCGGGTAAATCGCATCTTTATTCACATAACTGCTGCCGTGTTTTCCAGACGTATAAATAATATGGCTATTAGTAACTAGCGCCCCTACTTTTTCGAGCAAACTTAAGTCGAGGGGGAAAGACACGCGTTCACTTCCTCTAAAATAGCTTTTGCTGCATCAATGGGAGAACCAATGCCTCTTGGGGGACTGCTAATGGGGCGACCGACCACCAAATGAGTGGCTCCTGCTTGAATCGCTTCTTTAGGCGTCATGGTCCGCTTTTGATCGTCGCTTTGAGCCCAAGAGGGTCGAATGCCCGGAGTCACTTTAAGAAGAGTTTTAAATTCTGGATTCTGTCCGAGAAACTCAAGCTCCTGAGAAGAGCAAATAAGCCCATCGGCTCCAGCATCTACTGCAATTTTCGCGAAATCTAAAACTTTTTCTCTGGCTGTTTTTCCAAAAATAGTTTGAGAAGCTAAGTCATCAAGTGAAGTTAGCACCGTGACGACTAAGAGTTTTGCAGAGCCTTTTTCTTCTGCTGCTGCTTTCACCGATTCGATTCCAGCTGAAGCATGAACATTAAAATACTTAACGCCCGTCGCAGCAATCACTCTCGAAGCACCTCTGACCGTATTAGGAATATCATTCAACTTACAATCGGCGAAGACTTGGCCTCCGTGACGAAGCACATGCTGCACACTTTGCGGAGTGCCGACTGCGTTCATGAGCTCTAAGCCGATTTTGAAACAGCCCACGTAAGGTGAGAGCCCTTCAATAAAGGGGGTCGCTTTCGCAAGAGCGTCGACATCGAGAGCAAAAATGAGTTTTTCGGAAGCAGTCTCGGGTAGGAACATTATAAAACCTTCAACACTTCTTCAGTATGGCCTTTGACTTTCACTTTTTCAAAAACGTGAAGGATCTTACCTGTCCCACTAATAATGAATGTGGTTCTGGCAATGCCCATGTATTTTTTTCCATACATCGATTTTTCCTGCCAAACCCCAAAGGCTTCGCAGACTTTTCCGTCTTCATCTGAAAGAAGAGGGAAATTGAGTTCGTGCTTGTCGCGAAACTTTTCGTGAAGAGCAACAGAGTCTTTACTCACTCCTAACACGACCGCTTTTTTCTTTTTCAAAAGAGCCGAAATATCTCGAAAGTCGCACGCTTCCACGGTGCACCCGGGAGTTAAATCTTTGGGGTAAAAATAAAGAACGACTTTTTTGCCTTTGAAATCTTTTAATGAAACTTTTTTCCCGGAATCATCGGTGAGGGTGAATGCGGGGGCTTTTTCTCCAACTTTTAGCATGGGTAACGCTCCTTATGTCTCGCTGTGAACTATGGCGGAGGCTCGGAGCTTCGTCAATTGCCAGCTGGGTGTCTTCTTTGCTAGGGTAACGAGTCTCATGACAAAAAAACACGACTCACTCATTTTTGATTTAGATGGGACACTCTGGGATTCGACGAAGGCCTGTGCGGAGGGCTGGACTCAAGGAGTCAGAGAGGCTCGCCCCGACTCCAAAGCCTTTTCTCCGGAAGATTTAGCGTCCATTATGGGCCTTACGTTTGATAAAGCGGTCGAAAAACTGATGCCGGAGTCGAGTGCGGAAGAAAGAGAAAAGCTTGGGGAGCTCTGCTACCGCAAAGAAATGGAGCAAATCGAGACGATGGGAGCCGCTTTCTATGAAGGAGTGAGGGAGGGAATTGAAACGCTTTCTGAGCATTACCCGCTTTATATTGTAAGCAATTGTTTGGAAGACTACTTAACGCTTTTTTATCAGATGTCGGGCCTAAAAAATTTTTTTAAAGATGCCGAATGCTTTGGAAGAACGGGGCAACCCAAAGGGCATAATATTCAACTCGTCATGACTCGAAACCAGCTGAAGAGCCCAGCCTATATCGGAGATACCAGCGGCGATCAACGAGCGGCCCTTGCTGCTGGGGCCACTTACTACCATGTGAATTACGGGTTTGGGACGCCTTCGCATGAATGTGAACGCTTCGCTTCTTTTGTCAAACTCACCCGCTATTTTGTAGACCTTTCAAAATAAGATAGAATCTAGGCATGCCTCAACTGACAGTTGGAATCACTTATCATAATGAAGGGGAGCTCCTCACTCGATGCTTGAAGAGTTTTTGGGCTAGCGAAATGAAACCTTCTGAAATTCTTATTTACGATGATGCTTCTTCGTTACGTCCCGAGGGTTTTATCCCGCCAGAAATTCCAGTCCGAGTGATTCGAAGTGAAGTAAATCAAGGCCCCGGTAAAGGTCGAAACCAGATTTTAAAAGAAGCTCAAGGGGAGTGGATTCACTTTCACGATGCAGATGATCAAGTTACACCAGATTGGTGCGAAAAAGTAAGTCGGGAAATGTCTAACTGCGATGTTGTCTTGACTGAAATAAAATCCTACCAAGAGGGCCGAGTTTTGAGTCCTACAGTGATTGGCTTACGGGATTTCAAAACAGAAGACGAATTTCTTCGGTTTTCTATTTCTCATTTTGTTTTACCAGCGGCGGGTACTTTTAAAATTGATCTTGCTCGACAAATAGGGGGCTACCGAGAGAGCTTGTGGCAATCAGAAGACTGGGATTTCTACGTTCGCTTAGCAGCTACGAAGCCCCGATTTAAAGTGATCTTGGAAAGTTTAGTAAATATCGAAGTTCGAAGAGAAAGTCGGAGTCAGAAAAGAACCGAAACCCTTACTTGTGTCTTACAAGCGATTCTTTTTCTTAAGAATGAATTATCTGCGGAATACCAAGGAGCTCTCGCAGAAAAAGCCGCTTGGGTGGGATCGGAACTTTTTAGGTTAAATGAAAAAGAGTCAGCAAGAGAAGCTTTTTCTCTCGCTGAGGCTCTGGGTCCAGCTCGACACTTGCATCAAAGACCCTCATATCGATGGTTAGCAAAGCATTACGGACAAGAGCTCGCCGAGTGGGCGGCTCTTTTTTATCGAAAACTTATTGGATCAAGTGTCTCGAAATAGAGTTTTTGGTCGGATCCTCGCAAGCACTCTTTAAGTAAGTTCCCGTATAAGCGTAGTCGCTTCCAGAATCTTTTACAGAGTCTAAAAAATCTAGCGGCGTGATGACTCCATAGCTTGAGCCAGTTAAACCACTCCATCCGACTAATTGATTTCGGATAAAAGGAGGAAATCCCCAGACCCATTCGAGATTGGCTTTGAACTTAGCCACTTTTTTAGGAAGAAGGCTTTCTTTTCCTGGTTTTTTTCGCTCTTCAAGGACTCGATCTTTTTCTTCTGTGTCGATACCTAAATTTCCCCAAAGCTCTGTATCCTCAAAAAAAGCATCAATGGCTTTTTTAAAAACCTGTTCCTTACTTTCTCCAGGATTTTGGAATTTAGGAAGAACCTCTTTTTCGAGTCTGTCTAAATAAAACTGCGCCGATTTAACTTTTGGAAGATCCGCGCCAGCAACCGAATAAATCGTAGCGACTAATTCCGAACAGTACTGAGAAGGAACGTTTTCACAGGTTTTTCCTTCAAGGATCCATTCAGAAAACAGTTTTTTGTACTTAGGATCTAAAATCTGTGTGTTTCGAGCACTGTCGTAGTAGGGTACATTTTGTTCAAAAAACTCGATCCCTTTTCTGACTTTAGCCAAAATGACTTGCCGTTGTTCCTGCCAGTCTTGGATTTTACGGTACTTCACCGGGCTACTTCGCCACTCTGCCAAAATCTGCGGGCTTGTAATTTCTTTTGGATATTCGCGAAGACGAATCACATGGTAAGAGGCGTGAGTCAAACTTCCTTCGGGCCAATAGTTTCTGGGCGTACCTAAAGCATAGAGACTGCCATCGGGTTTTTTGGCCACCACAGCGGCGTGAGGGCTTTGCATGAGGTAGTCATATACATGAGAAGGATCTTTCGTAATGGGATTTACTTGAAGAAGGATATCTCCTTCTTGCAGGTTTTTTTGAGGATCGCATTCCAAAATAATAAAATCTTTTGCGTCATCCTGTTCAGGTCGGCGACGCGATTCAGATAAAGGAAGACCGACATGGCTATAAGAAGGATCGGTGAGGGTGAGTGTTCTTGAGTCTGGGTTTTTTCGTTGAGAAGAAACCCGACACCCACTCCACCAACAACCGGATGTGTCAGTTTCCGAAAAAGATGAGGACGAACCCACTGCCAAACCTATAAGGAGTACAAAAATCCACAAACGCACCGAGACACCCCCGTTCTCCGGCGGACGTTTTTGCAAGGGGTGTACCCAGCTTGTCTACGCCCACTGGGAGTCTACGGTAAGCGTAAAAAAAGGGTCGGGCTGTAATTTGTCAGTCACATGTTTTTAAGTTATTACATGTAACTATCAAATTTTAGAAAGGGTTGAACCATGAAAACAAGAGCCGCAGTAGCTTGGGAAGCAAAGCGCCCCTTAGAGATTGAAGAAATCGAATTAGAAGGGCCAAAAGCAGGGGAAGTCTTGGTTCGAATTGTGGCGACAGGAGTTTGCCATACAGACGCTTACACGCTTTCTGGGGCCGATCCCGAAGGGCTATTTCCCACTGTCTTAGGCCATGAAGGGGGCGGCATTGTAGAAGAAGTGGGGCCCGGTGTGAAGACGCTTAAGCCTGGCGATCATGTGATTCCGCTCTACACTCCCGAGTGTGGAACCTGTAAATTTTGTATCTCCAAGAAAACAAACTTGTGTCAGGCCATTCGAGCCACTCAAGGCAAAGGCCTTATGCCCGATGGAACTTCCCGGTTTTCTAAAAACGGAAAAACCATTTACCATTACATGGGAACTTCTACTTTTTCCGAGTACACGGTTCTTCCAGAAATCGCTTTAGCTAAAATCAATCCCAAGGCGCCGCTTGAAAAAGTATGCCTTTTGGGTTGCGGAGTAACGACTGGAATTGGCGCCGTTCTCAATACAGCTAAAGTAGAGCCGGGTTCCACTGTGGCGGTTTTTGGATTGGGCGGCATTGGTCTTAGTGTGATTCAAGGAGCTGTGATGGCCAAAGCTTCTAGAATTATTGCAGTGGATATCAATGAATCGAAATTCGATTTTGCAAAAAAATTAGGGGCTACCGATTGTGTGAATCCTAAAAACTATGATGCTCCTATTCAGAATGTGATTGTGGATTTGACTCAAGGAGGAGTGGATTACTCGTTTGAGTGCGTTGGAAATGTAAGTCTTATGAGAGCTGCTCTTGAGTGTGGACATAAAGGCTGGGGTACTTCCGTGATTATTGGAGTGGCTGGAGCGGGACAAGAAATTTCAACCCGACCTTTTCAGCTAGTGACTGGACGCACTTGGAAAGGCACTGCTTTTGGTGGAGTGAAAGGCCGAAGCGAACTTCCTGGCTATGTGGAGAAGTATCTACAAAAACAAATCAACATTGATGACATGGTTACTTTTGAGCTTCCTCACAATCAGATCAATAAAGCTTTTGATCTGATGCACGAAGGAAAAAGTATTCGCTCTGTTTTGAGATACTCATGAAATCTTTAAATCGCACAAAAGTTTTTGGGGGAGTTTTAGAATCTTTCGAGCATGCCTCTGAAAAGACGGGTACGCCCATGCGGTTTTCTGTTTTTTTGCCGCCTCAAAGTGAATCAAAGAAAGTGCCGGCCCTGTTTTGGCTCTCAGGGCTCACCTGCACGGATGAAAACTTCATGCAGAAAGCAGGAGCTCAAAGAGTCGCTTCGGAATTGGGGCTTGCTCTGATAGCGCCCGATACGTCTCCTAGAGGTGCTGG
>JBJSXY010000186.1:0-2236 GCA_046086625.1 Pseudomonadota bacterium
GGCAACATCATGAAATTCACTGAAGGAGCCTTTAAAGAGTGGGGGTATGCGCTCACAAAAGAAGAGTTTGCAAAAGAAACAATCACTGAGGATGAGGTCTGGAAAGACCATGATGGAAAAACCCCGACGGGAAAACTCCTAATTAAAGATAGGATTGCAGACAACATGTTCCAACAGGCTCTCCTAAGACCTGAAGAGTATTCTGTTTTAGCCACTCCGAATTTGAATGGAGACTACATCAGCGATCTTCTGGCTGCGCAAGTTGGAGGCTTAGGAATTGCCCCCGGAGCCAACGTAGGTGACAAAGGAGCTGTATTTGAAGCAACCCACGGAACGGCTCCTAAGTATGCGGGGCTAGATAAAGTAAATCCTGGAAGCGTAATTTTAAGCGGAGTCATGATGCTTGAATATTTGGGCTGGGATGCGCCAGCAGTGGCTATCACGAAGGCTATGGAAAAAACCATTGCTCAAAAAGTAGTCACTTATGATTTTGCTCGGCTCATGCCTGGGGCTAAAGAAGTTAAGTGCTCGGAATTTGCGGATGCCATTATCAGTAACCTTTAAAAGAAAGTAGGTTTGTTATGCTCAGAAGACCCAAAGTATCGATTATCGGAGCAGGAAATGTGGGAGCAACTGCTGCTCATTGGATTGCAGCAAAAGAATTAGCGGATGTTGTTTTAGTGGATGTTGCCGAAGGAATTCCTCAAGGTAAAGCTTTGGATCTACTTCAATCGGGTCCCGTTGAGGGTTTTGATGTCAGAGTCGTCGGAAGCAATGATTACGGTCCTACTGAAAATTCTGATGTAGTCGTGATAACAGCAGGACTTCCGCGAAAGCCAGGCATGTCCCGAGATGATCTTCTAAAAACTAATGCCAACATTGTCACTCAAGTCACTCAACAAGTTTGTAAGTATTCACCCAATTCAATCTTAGTGGTGGTCTCAAATCCGTTGGATGCGATGGCTTATGTGGCCAAAAAAGTGTCTGGCTTTCCTCGCAATCGAGTGATTGGAATGGCGGGAGTTCTAGATTCTGCTCGCTTCTGCACCTTTGTAGCAGAAGCGGCAGGAGTCAGTGTCGAAGATGTTCATGGCTTTGTATATGGAGGCCATGGAGACACCATGGTTCCCATGACACGGTACTGTTCGATAGCTGGGGTTCCCCTTGAGAAATTCTTAAGCCAAGAAAAAATTTCTCAAATTGTAGAAAGAACTAAGAATGGTGGAATTGAAATCGTTAACTACTTAAAAACAGGGTCTGCTTATTACGCTCCT
The DNA here is from genome assembly GCA_046086625.1 of Pseudomonadota bacterium. Lineage (GTDB taxonomy): Bacteria > Bdellovibrionota > FAC87 > UBA2466 > UBA2466 > RFNO01. The sequence goes on from JBJSXY010000186.1 coordinate 1,275, forward strand.
TCAGCTTCGGCTGTTCAGATGGTAGAAGCCATTATCAAAGATAAAAAGAGAGTTCTTCCCTGCGCTGTTTGGTTAGAAGGCGAATATGGGATTTCGAATCTCTTTGTGGGTGTTCTAGCCAAATTAGGCGCCAACGGAATGGAAAAGGTTGTTGAGCTTGATTTGAATGAAACGGAAAAAACGGGTCTTCGCAAATCGGCTGATGCAGTTAAAACGTTAGTGGGTGTTTTGGAAGGATCGGCTTAATGAAAATTCACGAGTATCAGGCAAAAGAACTATTTCGAAAATATCAAATCCCTGTTCCAAATGGAAAACCGGCGTTCAGCGTTGAAGAAGCGGTCACAGTAGCAAAATCTCTCTCTGATAAAGGTCCTTGGGTTGTAAAAGCCCAAATCCATGCAGGTGGTAGAGGAAAAGGTGGCGGCGTTAAAGTGGCCAAAACCATGGATGAGGTGACCCAATACGCAAAGAGTATTTTGGGAATGAACTTAGTCACTGTTCAAACGGGGCCTGAAGGAAAAGTCGTTCAACGGCTTTTAGTAGAAGATGGGGCTCAGATTGCAAAAGAGTATTATGTTGCGATCACTTTAGATCGCGCTGTTTCTAGACTATGTATTATCGCAAGCCCTGAAGGCGGCATGGATATCGAAGAAGTGGCTGCTAAAACTCCAGAGCGACTCTTTAAACAATGGGTTCACCCCACTTTAGGTCTCAGGGATTTCCAAACTAGAACCCTAGCCAGCCAAATGGGTTTTTCTGGACATGCCGCAAAACAGTTTCAGGATATTCTGAAGAAGTTAGTCCGCCTTTACGCGGAAAACGACTGTACATTGGCGGAAGTTAATCCCTTGATTCAAGACAAGGACGGCAGTCTCATGGCTCTAGATGCCAAAATTGACTTTGATGAAAATGGGATGTTTCGACACCCATCTTTTCAAGAGTGGCGAGATCTGAATGAAGAA
>JBJSXY010000187.1:0-2070 GCA_046086625.1 Pseudomonadota bacterium
CGGCTCCGCACACTTTCACTCCCAGAACGCCGGGAGCAGCTTTTGATGTTTGGATAACTTTTTCTAGATTGGGAGTACTCACTTGAAAGGTCGACTGACGTAATTTCCATTCCTCATCCAGCAATTTTCCCACGGCTCCCCAATCGATTTTTTCTTTTCTGAGAGCCAAATCAAGTTGTTGAGAAACTCTTGCAATCCCATTCAAACCCCTCATTACATGGGGATCAGCTTCCACTGCTTTTTTGTACACTTCCCAGTTGCTCATTCCGCTGTGGTGTTTCTCCCCAGAGAAAACCACCAAAAGACGCTCATTCAATTGCTGGAAAATAGAAGGCGGAAAGAATGTTTGCTCAATTTTCCCAAAACAACTGGCATAACCATGAAGCCCACCAAAAATCGCCGCTAAATAATCCTGAGTTCCCGTTGGCATTTTCAAAAAAGCAGCTTCTGTATCTTTGGCCCAATGAAGAAATCGCCACTGCCATCCTTGCTCTGTAAAATCCGAGCAAACTCGACAGAGCCCTCTTCCCAAAGCTACTAAGAGTGTCGAGGAACCTCCTAGACCACTGCCGACAGGAACAGCCGAACTCAATTCAATTTCAATACAGACTCTGGGAAGCTGGGGCTGTAATTTCAAGAAGTGATAAACAACAAAAGCAGGAAACTTGAGCGAATCAGGGACCGAGTTTAAATTTAATTCAGATACTAAATCTTTTAACTCATATCGATCCGTTTTGCTTTTTAGAATAACTTGGGTTTGGAAACTTTCGGAAACATCAAAATCGGCTCTTGCAAACAAATCCAAAGCAATATTGAGAGTCATCGCCGAAGGGAGCAAACAGTAGAGTGGCCAGAGATCTAAAGTGCCACCCGCTAAGTCAGCTCGACAGGGAGCTAAAACTCTAAATTTATCTACTGACCCCAAAGGGCTCCTTTAAAATTCAATGATAGTTTCGTCTGGCCTAATATACCCTAAAACTTTACGGATGGTATGCTCCTGAGCTTGGGGATCCTGCTGCAGAGCTTTAATTTCGGAAGTTAAAGCACCTTTCTGTTCTTCTACTTTTAATAGTTCCTCTTGGATCCGTCGGTTTTCGTTTTGCATTCGCTTGAGATCAAGCCAGCCTCGTTTTCCAAAAGTACCCATTACTAAAAGAATGAGAACAAGAGTCCAATTTAAATTACGAACAAGACGAAAGACACGAAAGGTTTGAGGAGTTTTTTTTGAAATCATGGGAAGTACAGGCTCTAGTTTTGCTTATTGAATTTGATGGACTTTAATTGTGTTGGTGGATCCGTGAGCCAAAATCGGAAGTCCTGCAGTAATTACTATTCTATCGCCTCTTTGACAGAGGTTCAATTTAAGAAGTTCTCGACTGATAGCATCGAAGACAGCAGCTTCCGAGCCCAAAGACTTAAGATCCGGCACCAGCACGGCTTCGACGCCCCATTTCAAACTTAATTGACGGTACGTATCCTTGCTGGAAGTCATGGCAATTAATCGATTGGCAGGCCTGCATTTTGAAGTGAGCAGTGCAGATTGCCCCGATTGAGTGACCACGACAAAAAGCTTTGCTTTCACTACGGAAGCTAGACGAACAGCACTTTGTAAAAGCGCCATCGCCGTTTGTCCCTCTGAAGGCAATAACCATTCATTAAATGCTGTAATTCCGTAAATGGGCGGCTCCGCTTCCATTTCCTCCACAATCTTTACCATCATCTGAACCGTTTCAACGGGAAATTTCCCCACAGCTGTTTCATTAGAAAGCATGACAGCGTCAGTTCCATCGACAATGGCGTTCGCCACATCGGATGCCTCTGCACGAGTGGGTCGGGGGTTATCAATCATGGAAGACAACATTTGCGTCGCAATAATCACTGATTTTCCACGCAAGTTGGCTCGCTTGATGATCTTTTTTTGAAGAACGGGAACTCTTTCATTTCCCACTTCAACTGCCAGATCTCCTCTTGCCACTAATACCCCATCGGAGACATCAATGATGTCATCCAAATTTGCCAAAGCCTCTCGCTTTTCAATTTTAGCGAGTAGCAAAATATTTTTTCCACGAG
>JBJSXY010000188.1:0-7503 GCA_046086625.1 Pseudomonadota bacterium
CGAAAAATCTGTCAAACACTTAAAAGGAGCATTTATGAAGACTTGAACTTCCGCTACATCACGATGAGCCATCAACCACTTGCACAAAAACGATAGAGAACGCCTCTTTTGGGCTCAAAGTTTAAATTTTAAGCTGCCAGGTAGCGGAAATTATGGCATTACAGTATCCTTTTTAAGGACTGTCATTTGAGCCCTGGAGAAAGCATTTTACCTGAAGTTGAAGTACAAAACGTTTCTATTGAAGGGATTTTTGTTTTTGTGCTTGGCTCCGAATATTTTCTTTCCTTCGATGAGTATCCTTGGTTTCGAGACGCTAGTGTTGGGCAGATTTGCCGAGTTGAGTTGATTGCCGAGGGCACTGGTATTCGGTGGCCCGACCTCGATGCGGAATTGGAAATTGAGAGTTTAAAATCGCCTGAGAAATACCCTTTGAAATTTCGAGCTGGATGAATGGATCGTGATTTAGAAAATTATAAGCTTCATCGCCGGTTTGACCGAATGGGAAGGCTCATTGGCGATGAAAAAATGAAAGGGCTTTTCAAGAGCCATGTCATGGTGATTGGGCTTGGCGGAGTCGGATCTTGGTCTGCGGAATCGCTGGCTCGATCAGGATTGGGCACGCTTACGCTAGTCGATTTTGATGAAATTTGCGTCACTAATTTTAACCGTCAGCTTCACGCTTTAGATAGAACCGTGGGTTCTCAAAAAGTAGATGTAATGGCGGAAAGAATGCGGAAAATTAATCCGGCTGCTCAAATTCGAGAGATTGCCCAATTCTATAATAGTGAAACGTGTGAGAATATTTTTTCAGTTCGGCCTGATTATGTTGTTGATGCCATCGATAATGTTACGGCCAAGTGTCATCTTCTGGCGTACTGTCGGCAGCAGAATATTCCAGTGGTTACGGCGACGGGATCTGGAGGCCGTTTAGATCCCACTTTGGTAAAGATCACAGATTTGGCTTTTACTACGGTAGATCCCTTAGCTCGCGCCATTCGAGGCATTTTAAGAGAAAAATACGATTTTCCAAGAAACGAAAAAGAACCCTTTGGAATCCCGGCCGTCTATTCAACGGAACCGGCTTTAGAGCCCGTGGAACTTCATTACGATGGAGGAAAGGGATTTCAGTGTGTTTGTCCGCAAGGAGATAATCCCTATTTTCAATGTGAAAATAGAAACGTCATTATGGGGAATGCGAGTTTTGTAACCGGAACTTTTGGATTCGTAGCGGCTTCAATTGTTGTTAAAGCCCTTTTGGCTTCTTCGTCAAAGGCAGAGGCTTAGAGGTATCCTCCGGCCACGCATGCCTCGGATAGCGTCTGGAGAGCTCTTTCTTAATATCTGGATATTGATTCTTCCAAAAACTTTTTAAATCTTGAGTGACTTGAATGGCTCGATGATTGGGAGCCAGCAGATGGAGAGTGAGGTAAAGGCTGCCTTCAAGCACGCTCGGAGTCTCGGTCATTCCAAAAAAATCCTGCATTCTAGATTCAACCCAAGGATTTCGATTCAAAGGGTAGTGAATTGTTGTTTTTCGGCCGTTCGGTAAAGTAAGACCGACTGGAGTTAAACCATTAATTAAGTGTGCTTTGTTTTCAAGAAAACACTCAGCGATTATTTCACTCCAGTTTTGCGATTGGACAGAAGCTAACGACAGTTCGGGCCAAGCTCGGCTTGAGAGCTTCTCCCCTAGCTCTTTTGGGGGCAGTTCAGAAAGTCCCAGGCGCTTCGCACACAAAAGACTTCGACTCAAGTCTGTTTCAATTTGTTCTTTGGGAGCAAACGCCGAAAGAGCTTCCACCCAGTCTGACCATTGTTCCAATGTGTCCAATTTTTTGTTAGTTGCTGCTTTGAAAAAGAATTGAAAATTTTCAGGCGTTTTTGAGGGAAGGGAGTCTCGTTCTTCTAGAGTGAGTCCTCCAAATAATAAAAGACTTTTTGAGAAAAGCTTTTTTTTGTTCTCATCCCAGTGAAGAGCTTCCGATTCTTGGATAAGGCCACTTGGCAACTCAAGAAGCTGCGTTTCTTCAATCGCCAGCAACGAACGAGCATGGACTTTCGATTTAAAAGAAGACGGATGAGAAGTTTCTTGAACATCCAGCACCACGAAAAACTCATGGGCCAAGGAAAACGCAGTCATAGGAATGAGGGCAGTTCCACCCGAAGATAAAATGAGCTCCAAATGATGGGACTGACTTCGTTGCTGCGTTCGATCGCTTCTGCGTTTGGCGACTCGGTCTGGAAAAGCTTTGAGAGCAGCCAGAGTCAGGGCTTCGGGGTGATTGTCTTTGAGGGTTTCTGAAAACTGCTTTCTCCATTGTTCTTGGCTTCGCTTTCCTGAAAAAGACGACTTGTTCTGTAAGCACTCAAGAGCGTCCAATGAGGAAAGAGCTTGATCATAAATAAGAGCCCCTAAGTGGAGAGCGGCTTCAAAACATCCAAGCTCACTTGCTTCTACGAGGAGTTTTGAAATTCGAGGAGGGGCTGGGATCTTACTCATTTGTTTTCCCAAAAGCGTGAGGGGCCCGCCTTTTGAAACAGTTGCCCCCATCATAAAGAGTAATTCTTCAGCAGCTTTTAGGGCATCTGGAGATGGAGCTTCCAGCCATGAAAACTCTGGAAGCTCCGTAAGTCCAATGGATTTCATTTCTAGGAGCACTTGAGAGAGATCCGAGCGCAATATTTCTGGAGTCGTAAAAGGAGATCTCGATTCAAAGTCTCCTTGAGAATAAAGTCTGACACAAACTCCAGGCCCGGTCCGTGCAGCTCGCCCCGCTCTTTGTTGGGCTGAAGCTTTGCTGATTTTTCGAGTAACGAGCGAAGGAAGGCCAGTCCACCAAGAAAAAGCTGCTTGTCGTTCAAGTCCACTATCGATGACAAAGTTAACTCCTTCGATAGTGAGCGAAGTTTCAGCCAGATTGGTAGATAAGACTATTTTTCTTTTCTTTTGTGGGCGTATGGCTAGGTCTTGTTCTTCTTTTGTAAGCTCACCATGCAGAGGAAGAATCAGAAAATCATTTAATTCGGGAAGAGACTTAAGCGTTTCAATTGCTTTTCGAATTTCACTTTTGCCCGGAAGAAAAACTAAAACATCGCCCCCAGCAGAATTCTTCAAGCCATTTCTAATCGCTTCTTTGATTTTTAGCTCAAGGGGCTTTTCGGAAAGCGAATCCTGATACTGAGTTGTAAGAGGAAAGGGCCTAGCATCCAATTCCAAAACGGCTGGATCGTCCAAGAACTTTGCCAGCATTGTCGTATCGAGTGTTGCGGACATGACTAAAATCCGTAAGTCAGGGCGTGAAGTTCGTTGAAGACAGTTCACTAAGCTGAGAGCCGTATCTGTTTGAAGATGCCGTTCATGAAACTCGTCGAGAATCACGGCTCCCACTCCCTCGAGCGTGGGGTTACTGAGCAAGAGGCGAGTGAACATGCCTTCGGTGAGAAATTTGAGTTGGGTTTCTCGACTCGTCTTATTTTCAAAACGAAACTGATAACCAATGCGCTTTCCAATTTCTTCTCCGAGTTCCTCGGCAACCCTCAAAGCAGAGTACTTAGCAGCGACTCGTCTGGGTTCCAGAACCCAAATTTCAGGATGAGTTTTCAGAAAAGAAGCCTCAAGAATCGCTCTGGGGACTCGAGTGGTTTTTCCGGAGCCAGGGCTTGCTTTAAGAATGACATTTTTCTTTACTTGAAGAGTTTCCAAGAGTTTGGGAAGAAGAGAATCAATCGGTAAAGAAATCATAGAAAGTCCATGATAATGGCTGTGCAACTGTTTGAAAATACAAACTTTTTGGTGGTAGATAAACGACCTGGGTTTTTGAGTGTTCCCTCCCGACTGGGAGACAAAGACGAGCGCCCTTGTGAAATCTCGGAGTGGAGTAAGCTAAAGGAGGCTCGTCTCTGGGCCGTTCATCGATTAGATGAAGAAGTGAGCGGGGTCCTCCTTTTTGCAAAGACGGCTGAGGCTCATCGGATTGCCAATGGATGGTTTGAAAATCGCTTGGTTCATAAAATGTATGAGGCCCTAACGGAATCCGCTGAATCTAAGTTTAAAATCAATGAAAAACAGATTTGGAAAAGTCGACTTTTGCGCGGAAAAAAACGAGCTTATGAAAGAGATTTTGGAAAAGAATCTGTAACGGAAGCAACTTTTCTAGGAAACGGTCTTTGGCGCTTGAGTCCTTTAACTGGCAGATCTCACCAGCTTCGATTTGAATTGGCTAAGCACGGTTTCCCTGTTCTTGGAGATGAGCTGTATGGTTCAAAAACAGCTTCAGTCATTCCCGGGGCGATTGCACTTCGTTCGATTGAGCTCGACTTTAGCGATTGTTCGGAAAGACTAGCCTTAGGGCTTCCAGAAAAAGTGAGGGCCGAGGGAGTTCCTCAGTGGTGGAAAGAGAAAGCCCCATGAGAGTTCCAGAAACTCGTTTAAAAAGTTTGCATGTAGATTTTCCGTTCATGGTTGCCCCGATGGTAGGACTCTCCCACGTTGCTTTTCGAGAGCTCATCCGAGCTTACACTCCTGAAGATATTACGCCGCTGATTTTTACAGAGATGCTATCAAGCCGACGCCTCCCCAGTGAACGCCTTGAAAAAGCTGAGAACTTATTTGTTGCCGAAAATGAGCGGGGACTCATTCCCCAAATTTTAGGTAATGAGGAACGCTTTATAGCGCCTAGTCTTGAAAAGCTCATGGAGCTTAATCCTTGGGGAATTGATATCAATATGGGGTGCCCTAAGAAGAAAAGTTTAAGTCATAACTGGGGAGTTCTACTTTTAGGCGATAAAAATTACGCTGCAGAAGTAGTACGAGTCACAAAAAAATATTCTCCAAGGCCTGTCAGCGTGAAGTTGCGGGCAGGTTTAGGAGATTCCATTGATTTTGATTATCTGGACTCATTTACCCAAAGTCTAGAAGACGCAGGGGCCGATTGGCTAACCGTCCACTGCCGTTCGAGTAATCAGAAACATCGGGGAAGAGCAGATTGGGATGTTTTAGGTAGATTGTCTCAAAAAAGAAAAATTCCCGTCGTTGCAAACGGAGACATTCAAACGGCCGAAGACGCTCTTCGGCTCATCAGTGATTTAGGAGTGGATGGAGCGATGGTTGCACGAGCTGCTACGGCTAGACCCTGGATTTTGTGGCAAATAGCAAAAGCGCTGGGGCATACCGGGGCAGCGAGAGGTCGAGCGCTTGAGAATCCTCCCATGACTCTAGAAGAAGAGGGCAGAGAGTATTTTCAAGCGGTTTTAAGATTTGCCTTTCTTTTGGAGAAGTACTTTGGGCCCAATGAAGCAAGTCTACAGCGTTTGAAATTTTATATCGGTGTCAGTTCTCCCTGGTTGCCATTTGGGCATCATTTCTGGAAACTGATCCATGCAAGCCGAGAATTTAAGCAAGCAGTTGAGAGGATTGAACAGTATGCAATTGAAAATCCGCAACCTCTTCGAGAGCGAGTGAGCCACTAAAAATGAAGTCACCAGCATTCAAACAAGCTTCTCTTCTTGGACTTTGGAGCTTTATCTGTGTTCTTCCTTTGCTTTTAAAAACGGGCCCCAACGTGGTGACTCTAACTTACTTAGAGGGGGCTCAGCGTCTTTTTGAATTAGGCAATCCCTACTTGCCGCCCTCGCCGGGACGAGACCTCTTTTTTTATCCTCCTTTTTTTGCAGTGCTTTGGAAGGCGCTTTCATTTTTAGGGGCTAAGCCCGCTATTTTAGGTTGGGCTCTTTTGAACAGCGTCGTTTTTTGGTGGGGGGTCTCTCTTTGGTTTTCGGTCCAGAAGAGACAATCTGGTTGGGCTTGGATATTTCTTGTATGCGCGGCAGTCGAACTTGATATTTCTTTACGGTATCAACAAGCGAATGCCCTTCTGGCGGGACTTATTCTTTGGGCTTTATCTGAATTTCGAGAATGTCATTATGGAAGGGCGGGGTTTCTTTTGGCTCTAGGGACCCATTTGAAAATTTTTCCCATTTTATTTGCGGGGCTCCTCTTCTTGCCTTTTCATTTAGCTTTTGGTGCAAGCTTTTTAGCTTCTCTTCTTCTTTTGTTTTTGTTGCCGGCTTGGGTCGTTGGAGTCCCAGAGGCTATCATACTTCATTGGAAGCAGATCAATTCTACCACTCAGGATTTCTCCCAGCGCCAGCTCTTAGATGTGACCGCTTTTTTCGCGAGGTTTGGTTTGGTCGAAATAGGAAAATGGTTTCAGATGGGAACAGCCCTTTTGGGAGGGATGTTGCTTGTTTTTTATCGGTTCAAGAAATCCGACAAAGATTTCTCGTGGGGACTTTGGTATTCGAGCTTTGTAACCATGCTTCTTGCAATTGTTCCCAAAACTGAATCCCCTACTTTTGTTTGGATGGCCCCCGCTTATCTTTTGATTTGGCAAAAAAGTCCTCGATCACGTTGGCTGCTTGCTGTAACTGGGCTCTGCATCAGCCTTGTTTACTCTTCGGCTTTTCCAAAATGGCTCGTTTATGGCCTAACTCACGAATACAATTCCAAAGTAGTAGGTAATTTTGTGCTTTGGATGATGACGAGTCTCCTTCTATTGCGAGAAATAAGGTAAACTAATTTCCTATGTCGCTTCTAGGTTTGGGGGTTGAGGCAGTTCAAGTTACCAAAGAATTTGAATCCCTAACACCGATCCGCTCAGTCGATTTTAAAGTCCAGCCAGGTGAGTTTATTGCACTCTTGGGACCTTCGGGGTGTGGAAAGTCAACGCTTCTTAAAATGATTGCAGGCCTACGAGAGCCTACCCAGGGAAAAATCCTTGTGGGTGACAGGAGCGGACATTCCAGAGAAAAACGTGTTAGCTATGTTTTCCAAGAAGCCCAATTGCTTCCCTGGAGAAAAATACTAGGCAATGTGACTTTGCCCTTGGAACTTTTGGGTGCCACTAAAGTTGAAGCAGAGTTTAAAGCACGAAAAGCTCTTGAGCGTGTTGGGCTCATCGATTTTGAAAGTTACTATCCTGCCAATCTCTCTGGTGGAATGAAAATGAGAGTGTCCTTAGCGCGAGCTCTGGTGACAGAGCCGAATTTACTCCTCTTGGACGAGCCTTTTGCTGCTTTGGATGAAGTGACTCGATTGAAGCTTGATCAAGATTTACGAAATGTTTGGGAAGGGTCACAAATGACAGTGTTTTTTGTTACGCACTCCATTTCGGAAGCCGCATTTTTAACTGATCGCATTTTTATGCTTTCAAAAAAAACGTCGGGAATTCGATATGTGATTGATAATCCACTTCCGAGGAATCGCACAATGGAAACTCGAGCCGATTCGAGATTTTCGCATTTGACACAGGATCTTTTTGTTAAATTCCAGGAGCTAGAAGCGTGAGACCGGCTTTAAGGAAAATTGTTTTGCCTATATTGGCATTTGTGGTCATTGTTTCGCTTTGGGAGTTCATTGTACGCATCAAGTGGATCAGCCCCTTTATCCTCCCGGAACCTTCTTCGATTTTAAATTCGCTTATCGAAGATCGAGATGAATTATGG